>CALMRR010000202.1 GCA_937871925.1 uncultured Petrotoga sp. | reverse complement strand
TCTTCCAACCGTTCCATCGATAAAATTATTTTGGTATCGTTATAGCTGTAGTTAACTGCATTGCGGATGAGATTATCAAAAACCCGCTCCATTTTCTCAGGATCGCAGACGGTCTGTAAATCCGGAATCAGTCTCAGATCCCATTTCAAAGATTTTTCTGCCAGCAATGGATTAAATTCAAAAGTTATCTGTTCAAGCATGCGTGTCAGGTTGACAGTTCTGGTATCAAGGATAAGTCTGGTCAGATTAAATCTGGTAATGTCAAAAAACTCATTTATAAGTGCTTCCAACCTCTCAGCCTTATCCAAGGCAATACCGGTGTACTTTGCCCTTAACTCCTTAGAAATCTGTGGTTCATCCCTCAAGAGTGCCAGATATCCTATTACGCTTGTAAGCGGTGTCTTAAGATCATGTGCCAGATATACTATAAGATCGTTTTTTCTCTGCTCGGCTTCTTTCGCAGCCATAGCATTACGCTGGGTTTGCTCTCTCACTTGGTTCAGTTCATCCTGAACATCTTTCATAGAATCAGGAAGAACTATCGGTTCGCTGACTGACTTTGCCAACTGTTCAGAGGCCATAACCAACTCGTCCAGATACCTCAGAGGCTTTTGAAAAAAATAGTAAGTGATAACGAGCCATCCTATGAGGAGAGATGAGCCAATCCAGAAAAATATATAGTTGTCTATGCTTTTTAAGAGTTTATAAAAGAGATTATCCGCCTGCCATGAAAAAGTGCTTAAAAAAGTGCGCATAACAAAGATAAAAACCGCAAAAACTACCACAAATCCAATAAACGTCAGTACATACTGTGCAAATAAATGCCGGAAGATCTGACTTCGGCGCACGTAGCTTTTTTTTATTTTTCCTATTGATTTACTCAATTGTATAACCCACCCCCCATACTGTTTTTATAAATTTGGGCTTGCGTGCAGGTTCATTCATTTTTTCACGCAGCCGTGCAATATGAGCCATTACGGTATTGTTGTTATCAAGATACTTTTCTCCCCATACAGCTTCAAAAAGTTCTTCAGACGATACAACCTTTCCCCGCTTCTCACAAAGATACCATAAAATATTGAACTCTATAGGAGTAAGCATAAGGTCGACACCGTATAAAGTACATTTATGATTTTCACGACAGATGTACAAACCTGAAAAATCATATACAGAGTTTTCCTCCACGGCTGCTCCATGTGAATTGTACCTGGTATATCTGCGCAACTGCGTTTTCACTCTAGCAACCAGTTCAAGAGGATTAAAAGGCTTGGTAACATAATCATCTGCTCCCAGTGTGAGCCCTGTAATTTTATCCATATCCTCAACCTTGGCTGTCAGCATGATAATCGGAAAAAGATATGACTTACGGATCTCCCGGCATAAGGCGAAACCGCTCATATCAGGCAGCATCACATCAAGAATGGCAAGACTGACAGAATTATTTTCAAGATAATCAAGCGCATCAGATGCATTATAGAATTTTGAAACTTCATAGCCTTCATTATTCAGATAAACTTCAACAAGTCCGGCTATATCTTGTTCATCATCAACTACAATGATTTTGTTTTGCACATGTAATCCCTCCGCAAACAGTTAGAAACTGACAATAGTACAATCACCATCTACTATTATATTTTTAAAAGACAATAAATCAAGCTTTTTTATAGTACTTTTATGCCTTTTTCATTTTTTTAAAACTATCGGCAAAAGAACGGTTAAGAGTATACCGTTGCCTGATGTAAAACCAATTCTTAACAGACGGATATGCAAATAATAATAATTTCCACCTGACACTTAAAACTTCTATATTATAATTAAAAAACCAAGTCGACAAGGAGGTTTAACATGTACGCCAAATACCAGTGCTTCAACTGTATAACCAAACACTCGATGGATCTTCTTGAAAAGGCATACAGCGAACACAACCTTGATAATCCGAAAATCCAGAAGGAAATTTTTGAGAACTATATAAAGCTTATACAAACGGTTGCAGAAACCGCCGTCTGGGGAAAAAAGCCTGTAGAGTTATCTTTGCCGGTTTATGACAAGCTTTATGAAATATTTGGAAAACAAGATTTCTATATGGCAGAAAAATCCACTTCCAACCGTCTTCTTTTGGAGATGTATGATGATCTGCTTCAGCATTGTATAAACTCTCCGGATCCAATAGAAGAAGCTCTTAAAATATCAGCCTTGGGAAACTTTATAGACTACGGGGTGAAAAACTCTTTCGGCGAGCTTGAGTGGGAGCTTCAAAATCTTGTAAAGACTAAAACTCTTTCAATAAACCATACTAAAAATTTTATTAAAGATCTAAAGGAAGCAAGATCACTGCTGGTTATCCACGATAATGCCGGAGAAATTGTCTTGGATAAGGTCTTAATAAGAATAATTAAAAAGATCTATCCAAAGCTGGTGGTGTACTCTGCCGTAAGAAGCGAGCCTGTGATAAACGATGTCACAATGACTGATGCGCAGGAGATAAACCTTAAGGAAGTATCCATAGTCATAGAAAGCGGCTCAAAGTACCCGGGAACCCTTTTAGACAATGTGAATGTCGCATTTAAAAATATCTTTGATAATGCAGACGTTATTCTTTCAAAGGGTCAGGGCAACTTTGAAGGTCTCAACGGAGTAGAGAAAAATATATATTTTAACTTCATGGCTAAATGTCATCCTGTGGCCAACGCTGTCGGCGTAAAAGTCGGAGATGTTGTATTTGGAAAGATAAGAGCTCATTTTTAACTGTATTTTAAAATCTTAATTTTATTATAACATTATTTTGATAAAATAGATTGTTAACGATATCTCAATTTAGGGGGTGCAAGATGAAAAGATTGTTACTGGTAGTTCTGAGCCTGATGATGGTTATCATTCTCGTGGCTGCTCCTGTAAAACTGACTATTCTTCATATGAACGATACACATGGACATATGTGGACTTACGGAGATAAAAATGGCACAGGCGGTTTTGAAAGAATCCAGGCCATAATATCCATGGTAAAGTCCAAAGCTGCTGAAGAAAATGGGCATGTCCTTGTTCTTCACGCTGGTGATGTAAACACCGGAATACCTGAATCAGACCAGCTCAATGCCATTCCTGACTTTCTTGGGCTAAGTGTTATGGGTGTGGATGCTATGTGTCCGGGAAACCATGAGTTTGACAAAGAAGCCGATGTCCTTGCCCTGCAGCAGATGGTAGCTTCCTTCCCTATAATAAGCAGCAACTATGTTGACGAGAAAGGGAACACCATATTCAAGCCTTACATAATAAAAGACTTCGGAGATCTCAAGGTAGGTATAATAGGCGCAACTACCGAACAGACGCTTATTCTTGAACCTATACACCTGGGTACAAATACTTTTAAGAACGTTTCAGAATCAGTCGCAAAGTACCTTCCAGAAGTAAGAAAGCAGGCTGATGTTGTTGTTGTTCTGGGACACCTCGGATACAATGAAAAACCTGTTTTCCCTATAAAGTACACAACTTCAGATATGCTTGCACAGGAAGTTTCCGGGATAGATGCCATAATTGACGGTCATTCTCATACAGTCATCGATAAGAAAACAGTAATCAACGGTACTCTTATCGGTCAGGCAGGAGAATGGGGAAAGTATATAGGAAAGATGGATCTGTGGGTTGAAAACGGAAAGGTTGTAAACTCCGAATACAGTCTTATTCCTATAGATGCACAGATACCTTCCGATCCCCTTATAGCAAGACTCGCAAAATCATATCAGGAAAAAGGTGCAGAAAAACTCAATGTGGTTATAGGAAAGACAGATATCGTCCTTGATGGCGAAAGATCAAGTGTAAGAGCTAAGGATACCAACCTTGCCCATCTCATAACCGATTCATTCATATGGAAAACCGGCGCTGACTTCGCATTAACTAACGGCGGAGGAATAAGAGCGTCCATTCCTGTAGGAAACATAACTTACAAGAGCGTCCTTACAGTTCTTCCTTTTGGAAACACAGTATCAATTGTCGAAATGACCGGAAAAGATGTTATTGACCTGGTAACCTATGCGGCCTCCATTCCTGACGGTCAGGGAGCAAGACCACAGACAGCTCTTCTTACATTTGATATAGTAAACGGTAAACCGGAAAACATACTCATCAACAAAAAACCGGTAGATATTGGAAAAACTTATAAAGTTGCCACCAATGATTATGTTGCAGCGGGCGGTGACGGCTATACCATATTTAAGGGTAAACCTTCATACAACACCGGTTTTGTAATGGCAGATGTTGTAAAAGACTATATATCATTATTAGGAACAATCAAGTACTATGATGATGTCCCAAGGATAGTAAAGAAATAAGGTCAAAATTTATGGCAGCCTTGCGGCTGCCGTTTGTTTTTATTCTTCAGTACTAAGAGATGCTTTCAAGACTTTTCTCCACTTACAGACCATCTTAAGACCTGTTTCAATAACTTCATCAATATCATCAAGATTAAAAGGTTTGAGTATGTAATCGTTTGCACCATATTCAATGGCTGTAAGGACCCTGTCTATGCTTGAGTTTCCCGTAATAACAGCTGTATAAGTCAGTGCATTCAGGGATTTGAGATTCTTGACCAGCTCCAAACCATCCATCTGCGGAAGAACAATATCAACGATAGCCACATGCACCGTATTGATCTTGGCAAAATCAATGGCTTTCATGGGATCATCAAAACAGATTACATTAAGTTCTTCCTTTGTCTTTATATAAGTCTCAAGACTCTCAAGGATAGATTCATCGTCATCTACAATAACTACGTTATATCCCATTTTCAAGACTCCTTTCAGGTATATAGATATTAAAAGCAGTTCCGTGGCCGTAACTGCTTTCCACTTCTATTCTTCCATTTATACATGCAATCACAGAGCTTACAATCATAAGACCGTATCCCATACCACGAAGAGACTTGGTCGTAAAAAACGGTGAAAATAACCTCTTTTTGGTTTCTTCTGACATGCCTACTCCATTGTCCTTTATTCTGATGAGAATATAGCCTTTATTATTAGGCTGGCGCTGAAGGGTTATTTCTATGATTCCTTTTTCTCTGCCGGCTTGTTCTATTGCTTCGGCAGCATTTTTGAGAATATTATTAACGGCAATCTTAAACATATCCACATCGAGAAATACTTCGGGATCTCCTGTATCGTCTTCAAACAGTATCGATGTTTTTCCGCTTTGTATGATACCGTTATGGTACATCATATTCACACAGTCCCTTAAGATCTTTGCAAGATGCTCCGTACTTTGCTGCGGAGATTTTTTGAAAAGATTTTTCATTACTTCAATTACTTTTTGTATTCTTATCAATGATTCGTCTATTTTCTCAAGTGCAAGACCTTCAGAAATAATCTTTCTCTTAGCCATATCCATATTAAGAAAAGCACTTGTAAGGGGATTATTTATTTCATGCATAATACCGACGGTTAACTGTCCTGCGGTAAGAAACTTTTCGTTTTCCAGAACCATTTCTCTTATCCGGTCTGTGTCCAAGCAAAGAGCCTGTATTATTAACCTTTCTCCTTCAAAAGGCTTCACAACAAGCTTGTAACTGGTTCCGCTTTTCACAAAAACAGGCTGCTTATCCTTTTGATTATCTGTAGTAATTTCAAATGATGGGAATCTTCTTATGCTTTTTAGGAAATTTTCATGATAGTTTTTATTGAGTATATCAAGAAAATTTCTGCTGTTATCTACAAGAACAGAAGCTTTTTCGTTGCAATATTGTATCTGCAGTTCTTTATCTGTAACTATGATGGGAAGATCCATAATGTCAAGTACCCTGAAGATTTTCTCGTCACCCATGGCTGCCTCCCTAAACTGGACTTTATCCGTTTTATTCAAAATAAGACTTAAGACTGTCAAGCTGCTCTAAACGGGCTATAGTTAAACCGTGGCATACAAGATCCTTATACTTCTGAATATCATCAAAAAACTCTTTCAGCCCAAGAAATCTTAGTTCAGCACCTTCAAAAGTTTCAGTAAACGGCCGTGTTTTTTTCATTACACATGTGAAACTGTTTATTATTTTAGGATTTTCAAAAACGCTTAAAGTCAAAGGATACGCTGAAAAAATTTTTTTTATAAAAATATCAAGCTCATCATTAAAAGCTTTATTAACCATAAAAAGACTGTTAAAAAATGCCTCCAGCGGAGAAAAACTTTTGTTGAGACTGTAAAAGTGGGCATTTGCTCTTTTTTCTTTTTTTATTATGCCAAGATCCTCAAGATCGTTTATGGCTTTTAGAGTACTTCCCGCGCCGGTCTTCAATGAGCGCATAAGCTCGTTGACATTCTGCTCGCTATTCTCTAGTAAAGAGAAAATTATTTTCATCTCCATATTCTTATACAAAGGATCTATCATAAAAACCTCCTAACGGAACATTAAATTCTTTTTTTGGAATATTTTATTAATATTATAATAAAATACCATTACTCTTGTCAAGTATGACATTTTTTCCCGGAAATATTTTTTTGTTGTATAATTAAGCTTGAATATAGTCAATACAGGAGGTAATAATGAAAAAATATTTATTTATTCTTACGGCTATCATAATTTCCTCTGTGCTTCATGCAAGGCAAATTGAAGTTTGGCATATCTATAGCGGCTGCAAAAAGGAGTTTTTACAAAAAACATCTACTTTTTATGAAGAAAACACCGAGCAGAGTACGATAAAGCTTATCGGCTTTCCTGACTATGCCTCAATGATAACGGCACTTAATCTATCCATGAAAAACAACATTCCACCGAATATTTTGATATGCCCGGACATCCTTTCGAAAATACTTATTGACAGCGGATCAGTACTTGCAGTACAAAAGCTTATAGATATCGATACAGACTTTAAACAAAAAAATCTTTTACAACTTTTACTTGAAAAGTTCAGGTATAAGCAGAACATATATGCTTTGCCCTTTAATCCTGTTATTCTGATGAGTTTTTACAATACTTCTCTTTCAGATAGACTTGGACTAGACGGTAAATCTATCCCAAGGACTTTAGAAGAAGTTTTGCAGAACGCCATGAATGCCTCTGCATCGGAACTGTACAGCCGCGAAGATATCTCGTATGTAAGTATGCCTCTTGACAGCATCATGCTTGAAAACTTTCTGTGCATGAGTAATCTGTTTTTTACTGACCAGGATAATGGAAGATCGGAAGAACCTGATTCAATTATGCCGGATATCTCTCAGATATACTCCTTCATAGATTTCTGGATCAATATGCAAAATCTTAAATACGCAAAGCTTTACGCCCATGACGGCTGGCAGGAGTCCATGGACTCTTTCATAAGCGGGAAAAGCTGTATGACCTTTTCATGGTCGGATAACATTAAAAAGATTTTAGATCAATCCGAAAAAAGAAATTTTAAAACTGATATAGGCTTTGTACCTGTTTTTAAAAGAATGGAAGGATCTCCTTTGATAAGCTGCGAAGGCCTTTGGCTGGTAAGCGGCCATAACCAGGACGAGATCAAAGAAGCATGGAACTTTTTGAAGTATCTTGTTTCTGAAAAAGTTCAAGCTGACTGCTTTTTATCCTGTGGAAGCATTCCTGTAAGTACTTTGAGCATTGATTACCTGCTGGAAAATGATTTTTCGTCCCAAACCTTTGCAAGCTACATGCCTTTAATCAAACTTCTTGTTTCAAATACTTCATTCCAAAGTACTGGTGCTTTTTTTGCAGATCATATCTATGCAAGGAAAACAATAAATGATTTTTTAAAAAAATCCCTTTCACTTGAAATGGACAGCCAAGAAGTATCCTTGGAAGAACGGCTGCTCAAAGTAAAAAGGGATATTGACAGTCACATATCTTTCTATAATGATCTTAACAGTTATACAAAATAACTTACTTAAGCTTCATCACGAGTACCTGCAGTTTTTTTTCTGAACTGTTCTTAAATCCATGTTCTATATTTTTCGGTGAAAAAATAACTGTTCCCTGGGATGCGAACAGCCCAGGGAACATCTTTTAAAATGTTTGTTATATAGGTAATTGC
>CALMRR010000201.1 GCA_937871925.1 uncultured Petrotoga sp. | reverse complement strand
CAGGCTTGATGAGTTCAAGGAACCTAATGACTTTGAAAGCATAAGAACTGTTATCAGGAGAAGATATTCCAAGCACCCGTTGCCGGATCTTTTGTTTATAGACGGAGGAAAAGGTCAGGTTAACTCTGCTCTTGAGGCTCTCAACGAACTGGGTTTTTCACAAAAGGATGTGGATATAATAGGAATAGCCAAGGAGGATGAAAGGATTGTCTTTCCTGGTGAAGTTCCTGATCTTCATCTGAGACTTGACCATCCTGTTCTGAGGATGCTCATATTTTTACGTGATGAATGCCACAGATTTGCCATCGGATTTAACAGAAGCCTTCGCAGTAAACGTTTTGAAGATACCAAGCTTAATGATATAAAAGGTATCGGTTCAGTCCGTAAAAAAGAGCTGATGGCAAAGTTCGGCAGCATTGAGAACATAAAAAAAGCTTCTTTTGAAGAAATAAATGAAGTTATATGCAACCGTAGAGTAAGCGAAGAGATTATAAAGAATTTCGGAGGGCATACAAATGGAAACAAAAAAAGCGGCTGAATATGCGCAGGAGTATATAAACTCAAAAAAAGACAAGCTCGCCGATGAGTTCGGGCATCTTTTCGGGTACTGTGTATACGATGTCAACAGTTCATTTCCCGTAATGACTTATTTTTTTGATGCACAGGGCAGATTTTTCAAAACCCTTGGTCCGGATCAGCCTAAAAAGGTTATGAGCAGTCTTTATCCTACGCATACCGACTTTGAGGCCGAGTTAAAATCCGAGTATGTTAAGCTTGCTGAGAGCTACGGGAAAAAAGTCATTCCTACAGTTGAAAGCTTTATACATCAGTCGCCGTTTAAAATAGCAGCATATACATTAGAAGGGGATGAAGCGATCATTAAAAAGCTTACCTTTTCAGAAAAGCTTAAAGGCGAGAAGTACCTTCTGCTGAGCAAGTACATCGATAAGGAGAGTTTGCTATTTTTAATACATAACTATAAGAAGTCTTTGAACGGAGTATACTACTTTCCTTATCTGAATGAAGTTCATATAGTCTTTGAAATTCCTCAGGAGCTTGAAACAACTTATAAGGGAGTTTCAATGGA
>CALMRR010000200.1 GCA_937871925.1 uncultured Petrotoga sp. | reverse complement strand
CTCCTTTAGCAAAAAACGCATATAATATATTATATACCGAGATTTTTCATTTTTCATAAAGTTCATCTGTATTTTTCAAAAAATTCTTCTTCCGACATAGATGGGATCAGCCAGTTTTTAGCCTTTTCTACTTTAGAAGATGGATTTTGGCCTATTACCAGTATCTTGGTTTTTTTGGTGAGGTTATCCGAAAACACTCCTCCGCGTTCGTGTACGTACCTTTCAAACTCTTTTCTTTTAAATCGGATAAGTTCCCCCGTTACCGATACTATTGTATCTTTAAGTACATCAGAAACTTTTTCCTGCTTATAGATAAAGTTTACTCCTGCTTTTTCAAGTTTTTCTAAAAGTACGAAGCTTGCTTGGGAAGAAAAAAAAGAGCGTATAGAGCGTGCCATGTCCTCTCCGATTCCTTCTAAGTTTGTCAGTTCATGAATACTTGCTTTGGCAATTATTCTGAGATCTTTAAAATGTATTGCCAGATCCCTAGCGGTTTTTTTACCTACCAAAGGTATTCCTAGACCACATAAAAGTCTTTCGAGACTTGAACTTTTAGATTTTTCTATCTGATCCATAAGATTAGTTATAGTTTTAATGCCTATACCGCTTCCGAGAGAAGCTAGTTTCAGTTCATCAAGATAGTATATGTCGGAGATATCCTTTATGTATCCTGCCTGAGTAAGCCTTTCAATTATTTTAGGACCCATACCGTCTATATTCATGGCATCTTTGGATACAAAGTTTTCAATGTTACGGATAGTTTTTTCCGGACAAAGTGGATTAAGGCATCTTACTGCAACTTCTTGCGGAGAAAGTTTTCCTGTAGGATGACCACATACCGGGCATGACAGTGGATAGATGATTTTTTTCTCCTGTCCTGTTCTTTTTTCAGGTATTGGGCGTATTACCTGTGGTATTATGCCTCCTGCCTTTTCAACCAGAACATAATCATTTTCCATTATATCGCGTTCTGCTATATACTCAAAGTTGTGAAGACTTGCCCGTTTTACTGTTGTACCTTCAATTTGTACCGGTTTAAGCTCTGCTACTGGAGTAATTATTCCTGTGCTACCTACCTGCAAGCTAATTTTGGTTATTCGTGTAATCTTTTTCTCCGATGTGTATTTATAAGCTATTGCCCATCTCGGAGATCTTATGGTTTGACCTAAAATCTGTTGTTTAGCGAATGAATTTACTTTTACAACAACGCCGTCAGTTTCATATGGTAAAGATTTCCTTTGTGTATCCCATTTTCTCCAGTACGCAATTACGGAATCAATATTTTTTGCGAGCATATACTCTTTATTTACGCTAAAACCCATTTTATCAAGATACTCAAGAGCCTGAAGCTGTGTTTCTATTTTTAAAGCAGAAGGATCAATGATATAGTACATAAATGAACTAAGGCGCCTCTTGGCAACTTCTTTGCTGTCAAGGAGTTTTAGAGTACCTGCTGTTGCGTTCCGGGGATTAGCAAAAA
>CALMRR010000199.1 GCA_937871925.1 uncultured Petrotoga sp. | reverse complement strand
ATGTTTCTGAGTATAATAGTGAATTCATCTCCTCCCATTCGGGCAACTATATCAGACTTTCGGACACTGCTAAGAAGACGTTGCGCAGTAATGACGAGAATTCTGTCTCCGGCTTCATGACCGTAAGAATCGTTATAGTATTTAAAGTTATCAAGGTCTATAAAGAAGAGCGCAAAGCTCTTTTTGTCACGGCGGTGTTGTATAATGCTCTGTGAAAACCTTTCGAAGAATAACTCCCTGTTTGGAAGCCCGGTAAGTTTATCGTAATGTGCCATTTTAAACATTTTTTCCTCAAGCTCTTTTCTTTTGGTTATATTAATGTGAGTTCCGCACATTCTCAGAGGTTTTTCTGAATGATCTCTTTCTACTATCTTTCCTTTGCTCTGAATCCATGTCCATTTTCCTGATCTGTTAAGAACTCTGTACTCGCACTCAAAAAAGTCAGACTGTCCCTGAAAATGGGAGTTAAGCCGTTCGTTGAAATTTTTTATATCATCAAAATGAATTGACTTTTCCCATTCGGTTATAGTACTTTTAGCTTGCTGATGTTCTTGTGTTCCTACTAGCCTATGCCATCTTTCATTTACTATTATCCTTCCGGAAGGAATATCCCAGTCCCATATTGCCATTTCTGAACCGTAAAGAACCATTTCAAGCCTTTGGTTACTGTCCTGTATTATGCGTTCTGATTCTTTTCGCTCGGTTATGTCAATGGCAACAGCGAATATACTGCTGTTATTCCTTGTACATCTAAACTCCAGACATTTTAAGCTTTGATCTTTACAACGGTAGCCGGTCTCAAAGGTGATTACTTTATCAGAAGCTGCGGCTTCATTAATTTTTTCTTTAATGACAGGTACATCTTTCTCATAAGCAAAATCCCATAAATGCATATTTTTTAGATCTTTTGGTTCATATCCCAAAACAACTTTCCATTGGATGTTAGTTTTTACGAAAACGCCGTTCTTGTCTGTTATACAAAAAAGATCTGGGGATAGATTAAAGAAATTTTCTACCTCCATGGCTTTTTCTTCTGCTTCTTTCTGAATACTTTTATAATGGGTAATATCTTTTATTGAAGCTAGAATAACGTCTCTTTTTGAAAAACTTAGTTTGGTCAGAAATACTTCGACCGGGAATGTAAAGCCGTCTTCCGGCCTTTTGGCAGTCCACTCAAAAGTTTTTGGTTTACCGAGGATGACATCAGCCCATATTCCGTCCAACAGATCTAAGCTGTTGGTATAAGAAGAAAGATCGTCTTTTATCGAAAGCGCAAATGCCCTTTCTTCATCTGTTTTAAACATTGAAAGGAACTGCTTATTGACTGCAAGTATTTTTCCGTGAAGATTGTGTATAATCATAGCTTCCTGAACGTTGTTAAAAAGTTCAAGAAAGCTTTTCGAAAAGATTATTTTGTTTTTTAGTATGGGACCTTTAGTATCTCCTTGGGGAGGCTTCTTACCTTTTTTTTGCGTCATAAGCTATCCCTTTTAGCTGGAAGGATTATCAACCAACCACGGTAACTTTATTCCTTCCCTCATTTTTTGATACATATAAAGCATTATCGGCCTTTTCAATAAGATGGTTTATGTCTTGCAGAGCTGTGATCCTTGAAAAAGCTACTCCGAGAGAGACGGTAACATATTTGCCTATCGGAGAGTATTGATGAACAATTCCAAGATCATACACTGCCTGTTTGATTCTATCTGCGGTTTTAATAAAATTCTGTCTGTCATTATTGTAAGAAATGATCAGGAACTCCTCTCCGCCGAATCTGACAGTAAAATCGGAATTATTTTCGACTATATTTTTGATAACTCCGGCAATCTTTTTTAATACCTCATCACCTTTAAGGTGTCCGTAGTTGTCGTTGTATAGTTTAAAAAAGTCTATATCAATCATTATGGCTGAAAGATCAATGCTTTTCCCAGTGTTGGTTTTTAATAAATTATCCAAAAATTCATTTAAGCCACGTCTGTTATCAAGACCTGTGAGCTCATCCTTTATAGAAAGATCTGCAAGCTTTTTGTTGAGCTCATAAAGTTTCTTGTTTATCATAGCGTTAAGCTCATACTGGGTCTGAAGAACAGTATTGGTTTTTTCGAGTTCTCTGTTTACTGTAAAATTCCTATAGAAGTTTACGTACAGCATTCTGCAAACAATCCATGCGAGAAAACAAAAAACACTTATGTTAACATAATGACCTATGAGAATGTCGGTATTGGGCTGAAAGAAGGGAAGACCTGTTAAAAGAACAATAAGTGCACCTATATAAACAAAAAAAGATTTTAAGCCTGACATATAAAAAGTTATAGCGCAGACCGCCACGTTTACCACAAATGTGGTTATCTGTCCATAAAGCCTCTGGTCAAGCATGGTTATTGCCAGTCCCCAGCCTATCATGAAAAATACATAAACAAGCTGAAAAGCGCTCATAACTTTCATAGATGATTCTGTCCACTTGATTTTTAAAAATTTTTTTTTGGTCATAAACACAAAAAACATATTAACTGTGAACATACTTATATACATTAACAGATAGGTAATAAAATCGTATGATGTATCAACATGTCTAAAATAAGATATAAGATTTATAGTTATCAGAATACTTTCAAAGAACATTACAGCATATCCTAGAATTACGCTTCTATGAAAATTTTCTTTAAGCAGCTGAACAGTAAACTCTTTTTTTGTGTCATCGGGAAACACAGTTTTCTTAAATAGATCCTTTAGCATAAAACAACTCCAAAATAAATAAGTATAGTCTTACTCATTTATGAGTAAGATTACTCATAAATGAGATAGGTTACTTATTCATATTATACATTACATAATGTAACTTTTAGTAGTTTTAAAGTTGCTTATGTGAAAGCAGTTTTTCTCCGCCTATTTTAATTGCTATTGCCCCCAGTGGAGCAGTAATCATTATAGCCAGTACGGCAACAGCCAGTATCAGATCACCGTTTTCTACTCCTGCTGAAAGAGGAATGGCACCTATGGCTGCCTGGACAGTTGCTTTGGGAGTATAGGAAAGTATACAGAATAGCTTTTCTTTAAAATTAAGATTGGTTCCCACAACAGAAAAATAAACCCCAAGACTCCTTGCCAGCAGACCTGCAAGGATTATGACCAGACCATTTAACCCGGAGTTGAAGGCAAGACTAATGTTAACCTGTGCCCCGACGAGAACGAACAATAGTATTTCAGCAAAAACCCATATTTTATTGAATTTTTGGGAAAGTCTGACTGCAACAGCTGGAAGTTTATCAAGAATAACATAACCGATAGTCATTACACCAAGAAGACTGGCGATCTCAACTTTACTTTTTAGAGAACTCTCTACGCCGTTAATCAGTATCGAAAGACCTAATATGTAGATAACTTTTCTGGTATCCCGCATGTGATACTTTGAAAAAACTTTTACAAGTATTAATCCTGCCGCAGCGCCGATTGCTATTCCTAAAGATATTGAAATAGGAATGTTGAGAAGTACTTTAAAAACATTGATCCCAGCATTAGTATAAGATGCTAAAAAAGCCGAAAATATAGTTATTGCAAAAACATCATCAATGGAAGCTCCGGCCATTATCATGGTGGGTATAGACTTGTCAGTGCCTCTTTTCTGTTCTGAGAATTTAAGCATCAACGGTACAACAACTGCCGGAGAAACAGCTGCAAGAATAAAACCAAGCATTCCGCCTTGAACAAAAGAAAAGCCAAACAATAAAACAGAAATTAAGGCTATGGTAAAACCTTCTAAAAGACCTGGGATAAAGCTTAAACGCAATGCGGGGGAACCGATTTTTTTAAGTTCTTTTCTGCTAATGCCCAGTCCAGCCCTTAGAAGTATGACAATAAGAGCAAACATTCTGAAATCAGCTGAAAAATTAAGCAGTTCATGATTTATCAAGTCTACGCCGTAAGGACCGATGACTATTCCAAGCACAAGCATTCCTAAAAGTCCTGGAAGTCCAATTTTTTCGAAAAAAAAGTTTGCGGCAAGACCCAAAACCATTATTATTCCAACAGTTAAAAGCATAGTATCCTCCAAAAAATAATGACTCCTGCCGGAGTTCCGACAGGAGTCATCAGCATTTTATTTTATGCATTTAAGGGTGAACTCCATCACCACTGCGACAATTTTATCATATGCCGTAAATACTGTCAAGTTATACTGCCTGATCACTTGAATTTGAATTAGTAAACTGACTGTAGTACATCTGGGCATAAAAACCTTTTTTCTCAAGGAGTTCTATGTGAGTTCCCTTTTCAATTATGGAACCATTGCTCATGACAAGTATGAGATCTGCTCCCTGAATAGTTGAAAGCCTATGAGCGATCACAAAATTAGTTCTTCCTTTCATAAGTTCAATCATAGCTTTTTGAATAAGTCTTTCTGTTCTTGTATCTACACTGCTGGTGGCTTCATCTAATATAAGAATCTTCGGATCGGCAAGAACAGCCCGAGCTATAGTAAGCAGTTGTTTTTGACCATGTGAAATGTTATTAGCCTGTTCGTTAATTAAAGTATCGTAGCCTTGTGGGAGAGTTCTTATAAAATGATCAGCATAAGCGGTTTGAGCCGCTTTTACTATTTGCTCAAAGGTTGCATTCTTATTCGAATAAGCGATATTTTCCTTTATAGTACCGCTGAAAAGCCATGTATCCTGAAGCACCATTCCGAATATGCTTCTGACGGAGTTGCGTTTCATAGACATTATATCCTGTCCGTCTATAGTTATTTTACCACCGCTGATATCGTAAAACCTCATGAGAAGATTTACTAGCGTAGTTTTTCCGGCTCCTGTAGGTCCTACTATAGCTACAGTCTGACCTTTTTCCACTCGTATATTCATATCTTTGATAAGAACAGAATTCTTTGAATATCCAAAAGTAACGTTGCTGAACTCTACCTGTCCCTGTACGTTATTGATAAGATCAGAAGCATTTTCATCTGACTCTTCCTCAGGTTCGTCAAGTATTTCAAAAACTCTTTCGGCAGAAGCAACTGTCGATTGTAAAATATTTGCAATATTGGCTGTCTGAGTTATGGGCTGGTTAAACTGTCTTGAGTACTGTATGAAAGCCTGAATATCTCCAACTTCAAGTTTTTTTGCAGATGCTAGAACTCCTCCCACAACACATATTAAAACATATCCTATGTTGCTTACAAAAGAAAGAAGAGGCATTATTATTCCGGATATAAACTGTGCTTTCCAGCCGCTGCTGTAAAGTTCTTCGTTAATTTGTTCAAACTCCTTAAGGGATTTTTCTTCTCTGCAGTATGCTTTTATAATTTTATGACCTGAAAACATCTCTTCGACATGTGCATTAAGCTGCCCTAAAGATTTTTGCTGTGCAGCAAAGTATTTTTGAGATTTTTTTGCTACAGCTACAGTTATTATAAAGCTTAAAGGAAGAGTGACAAAAGTAATAAGAGTCATTATAGGACTTATAGTCAGCATCATTATTATGACTCCTATGAGAGTCACCAAGGACGATATGAGCTGGGTTATACTCTGTTGAAGAGTATTGCTTATATTGTCCACATCATTGGTTATTCTGCTCAAAATTTCGCCGTGAGCATGGGAATCATAAAACTTAAGAGGAAGTCGTGCTAACTTTTCCGATATGTCTTTTCTCATCTTGTAAACCGTTTTCTGTGCAACGCCTGCCATAACATATTGCTGAACATAACTGAAAAATGAACTTAAAATATAGAGAACCGAAAGAAATGCGAGGATTTTAAGAATATAAGAAAAATCTATTCCCGCACCTGCAACACCCTGTACTTTAAGTATGAAGCCTTCAAAAAGTTTTGTGGTGGCTTTCCCCATAATTTTAGGCGAAAGAATTGAAAATACCGTGCTTAGCACTGCCATAGAAAAAATAATTATAAGATTAATTTTGTATGGACTAAGATACTTTATTAGTCTGCGAAGGGTCTTTCTGAAATTTTTTGGTTTTTCTGCGGGCATTCCCAGAGATCCTCTCGGTCCAAATCCTCTTGGTTTTTTCATCTGTAGATCCTGTGTCTGGCTGCGGCTCATTTTAATTCCTCCTCGGAAAGTTGAGAAGCTACAATTTCTCTGTATTGAGGACAGTTTTCCATTAAAGCTTTATGAGTTCCTTTTCCTGCAATCTTTCCATCTTCTAAAACAATTATCTGTTCTGCATTCATTACAGTACTGACTCTTTGAGATACGATGATAACCGTTGAATTTGCGGTTTCCAAAGCCAGTTCTTTTCTTAGTTTAGCATCTGTTTTAAAGTCCAGAGCCGAAAAACTGTCATCAAAAATATAAATTTCAGGCTTCCTAACCAGTGCTCTGGCAATTGACAGTCTTTGCTTCTGTCCGCCTGATATGTTTGTTCCTCCCTGAGATATCTGTGAATCATATTTTTGTGGCATACTGTTTATAAATTCATCAGCCTGAGCTATTTTTGCAGCGTAGGCCACTTCTTCGTCTGTTGCCGACGGATTGCCGTATCGTATGTTGTCGCTTATACTACCAGAAAAAAGCATAGTGTTCTGAGGAACAAGGCCGATCTTATCTCTCAGTTCTTTCTGAGTATAATCTTTCACATCAATGCCATTAACGAAAATGTTTCCGCCAGAGACATCGTAAAATCTTAATATAAGATTTACTATTGTAGACTTTCCGCTTCCTGTCCCTCCTATTATAGCAGTAGTTTCTCCTTGGTTAGCAACAAAAGAAATATCCTTTATTGCAGGTTCGGCAGCACCCTGATATGAAAAGGAGACGTTTCGAAATTCAATGGTTCCTCTTTGATTTTGCAGTCCAATTTCCTTCTTATTTCCAAGAGGATCTGTTATTTCAGGGGATGTTTCAAGCACTTCATTAATTCTTGCTGCTGAAACACTGGCCCGAGGGATAAGAATAAACATCATCGAAACCATGATAAGCGAGAACATTATGTGCATTATGTACTGTATAAATGCCATTAAGTCTCCCACCTGCATGCTCATGGCATCAATCCTTTTTGCACCAAACCATATTACAGCCAATGTAATGAAGTTCATGATGACCATCATGAAAGGCATAAGAAAAGCCATTATCTGGTTTACTCTTATTGCTGTCTGAGTAAGCTCCTTGTTTGAAGAATTAAACCGTTCCTGTTCATCAAATTGTTTGTTAAATGCACGTATTACTCTTATACCTATAAGCTCTTCCCTCAAAATAAGATTAAGCTTATCAATCTTTTTCTGCATGGCCTTAAATAAAGATATTCCCTTACGTGCAACCAGAAGAATGGCGCCTACTACAATAGGTATGGCAAATACAATTATAAGTGAAAGCTTTGGATCTTTGGACACAGCCATTATTATTCCGCCTATGCACATCATAGGCGCCATGGCCATCATTCTCATCATTACTATAAGAACCATTTGGACTTGCGTTATATCGTTAGTGGTTCTTGTAATTAGAGATGCTGTACTTAATCTGTCAAACTCGTTCAAAGAAAAATTTTCTATATGTGTAAAGAGTTTTTTTCGCACATCGCGTCCAAAACCGGTAGCAATACGCGAGGAAAGAAAGCTTGCCGCAATCATGCCCCCAACTCCGATAGCTGCAACTATGAGCATAAAAGCTCCGGTTTTAAAGATATAAGATGTATCACCTTTTGCTATGCCTTTATCCACAATATCAGACATAAGGTTGGGAAGATAAAGTTCGGCCATAACCTGTACAAATATCAGTGTGAAAACTAAAATTACTGATAGAGAATATGGTTTGAGATTTTTAAAAAGTTTAAGCAATATAATCCTCTCCCGTTCAGATATCTATTTTTTTGACGTTTACTATATAGTTGTGGGCTTTGAGAAGAAGTTCGGCGAGTTTATCGCTCTCTTCAGGACCAAGATACCGTGAAAGACCGTTAAAAGTAACGCATATGTGTTCAGATACTTTTTTTATTATCTCCTCTCCTTTGTCGGTCAATTTTATTCTGACCGATCTTCTGTCGTGCATATCTTGAATCCTTAGCACCAGTCCTTTTTTGTAAAGATTGTTGATAGTCTGGGTTATCGTTGGCGTGGTTACTTTCATCAATCTGCCTATTTCAGATACTTTCATTCCTTCCTGAGGAGAATTTGTTTTATGCTTGATACAGAAAAGAACATGTGCCTCATTTGCAGCAAGCCCCTTAACGGGACTGTCATTCCATTTTGATCTCTCAATTGCAGAAAATACTTCCATAAGCTTTTTTGCATGAGGATCTATACCGTCCATCACCATTATCACCTCTAAAAGTAATTAGGTATCATAATAATAAAAATAAAATATTATTATGATACCTAATTATATTTCTGTTTATATGACATTTCAACATATTTTCTTTTCACTAATAAGACTATATCGTAAATAAAAACCAGCACCGTATACGATGCTGGTTTTTATACTTTATTTTAATTAAGTTTATCGAGATAAGCTACAGCACTGAGCGAAGCTACAAGACCCTCACCGGCTGCTTTCATGTACTGATAAGGTTTTCCCGTACAGTCTCCTGCCGCAAAAAGACCAGGAATAGATGTTTGCATACTTCTGTCAACAACAATATGACCATCTGCAGTTTCAACTCCTGGTATTAGATCCTGAACCGGCTTCATCTGCTTAAGAACAAAAACTCCCGAAACTTCAATACTTCTTTGATCGGTTATAAGAGCGGACAAAAAATTACTTCCGGATATTTCTAGAGGTTTTTCATTAATAATCTTTATCCGATCTGGCAATTTTGGGGTCTCCTTGTACATAGGAATATAATAAACCTCACATCCTATTTCGGAAAGATAAAGGGCTTCAGTTTCATCTTCTTTATCGTAAGCTATTACTGCCACTTTTTTATTTCTAAAAAGCATTGCATCAC
>CALMRR010000198.1 GCA_937871925.1 uncultured Petrotoga sp. | reverse complement strand
ATCATAGCCGCCCAAAAGGGCGGTTTCTTTATGATATAATAGTTATACTATTATACTTATGTTTATCATTATGAGGTGATACAGTTGATAAAAGGAGTAATATTTGACCTTTTTGGAACTTTGATAAAGGTAGAATCTTTATTTTTAGGTATTGCTGGTGAAATTGCCGCACAGACAGGAAAAGAAGTCCATGAAATCGAAAAAAGAATTCATACGCTTTACAACAAGCACTTTCTTAACTATCATTTAAAAGAGTTTCAACCGGAAAGACATTACTATCAGAAGGTATTCAAGGAGTTAAAAAACGAATATAAGCTTGCTTATACTGCCGATTGGTATGTAGATTATGCCTATGATACCTTTTCAGAACTTAGGCAATATAATGATGCTAATTTCCTTAATGATCTCAAACAAAGCAACTTTAAGATAGCTATACTTACCAATGCCGACTCTTTTTTCGTAAGAAACTGTATAGAAAAGAATGCTATTGCCTTTGATAAGCTCATAATATCAGAAGAAGTAAGAGCTTACAAGCCCAGCGAGCAGATCTTTCAAATTGCACTTGATGAATTAAAGTTGAAAAAAGAAGAGGTTGTTTTTGTAGGAGATAATATTAATGTCGATGTACTTGGGGGAAACAATTTTGGAATAAAAACTATTCTTATAGACAGAGAAGACTCTAAAGAATGCTACCCAAAAGTTACAAACCTCTACCAGATCGCTGAATTTATAAGGTGAGCATATGTATAAACTAAAATCAAACTATATGCCCCAGGGAGATCAGCCTCAGGCCATAGACGATCTGCTGAACGGTCTTAATAGAAACGATAGGTTTCAGACCCTTCTGGGAGTAACCGGCTCCGGAAAAACATACACTATGGCCAACGTTATAGAAAAATCAGGAAGACCGGCTTTGATAATGTCTCCAAATAAAATACTGGCTGTTCAGCTTTATAGGGAGTTCAAAGAGTTCTTTCCGGAAAACAGAGTTGAATTTTTTGTAAGTTATTATGACTACTATCAGCCGGAAGCATACATTCCCGGAAGAGATATATATATAGAAAAAGATGCTGATATAAACGAAGTTTTGGAGAAGATGAGACTTTCTACTTTAAAATCTGTACTGACGCGCAGAGATGTAATTGTCATAGCAAGCGTATCTGCCATATATGCATCGGGTAATCCCAGAGACTTTCAGAGCATAAATCTGTACTTTAAAAAAGGCGAGTCCCTGGCACGCAGAGAGATCATGGAAAAACTTACCAAAATGCAGTACACAAGAAAAGAGGACGAGTCCTCCGGAGGCGTTTTCAGATTTAAAGGAGAAGTCTTGGAAGTTTTCCCTCCTTATGAAGACTATGGAATACGAATTGAGTTTTTTGATGAAGAGATTCAGAGTATAAAAACTTTTGATCTATTGAACCGCAAAACTATTGAAATCATTGATAAAGTGACACTCTATCCGGCCAAAGAATACGTCACCACAGAAGAAAAAATACGGACAGCAACAGAAAAGATAAAAGCAGATCTTGCAGACAGAATAGAAAATTTCAAGAGTCAGGGCAAACTTCTGGAGGCACAGAGGATAGAACAAAGAACGTTGCAGGATATAGAATTTCTTGAGGTTCTGGGGCATTGCAAAGGAATCGAAAACTATTCCAGATACTTTGATGGAAGACTTCCCGGTGATCCTGCATGGTCACTCCTAGATTATTTTGAAAAAGATTTCATAACCTTTATTGATGAGTCTCATATAGCCATACCGCAGATAAGAGCTATGTGGAGGGGCGATTATGCAAGAAAGAAAAATCTTGTCGATTACGGATTCAGACTTCCGTCTGCTTTTGATAACCGTCCTCTTAAATTTGAAGAGTTCCTGCAAAAAACCAATCAAATTATTATGGTATCTGCTACTCCCGGGCCTTTTGAATATGAAGTATCCCAAAATATTGCAGAACAGATTATCAGACCTACAGGTCTTACTGACCCTCTTGTCGAAGTAAAAGCTACTGAAGGACAGATTGACAGTTTTGTGGATGAACTGAGTCATGTGGTTAAACGAGGGGAAAGATCTCTGGCAGTAGTACTGACAAAAAAAGATGCAGAGATGCTTTCCGAACATCTTAACCTAATCGGTATAAAAGCAACATACCTGCATTCCGAGCTTGATACGATGGAAAGGAATGAGGTAGTCAGAAAACTCAGAACAGGAGAAGTCAACGTAGTTGTCGGAATAAACCTTCTCAGAGAAGGTCTTGATCTTCCGGAAGTATCTCTTATAGCTATAATGGATGCTGACAGAGAGGGATTTTTGAGGTCTGAAACCACACTTATACAGACTATAGGAAGAGCGGCAAGAAATGTAAACGGAAAAGTACTGCTGTATGCCGATAAAATTACTCCGGCAATGGAAAAAGCCATAAGCGAAACCAACAGAAGACGTGCGAAACAGATTGAGTTTAATATTCAGAACAACATCACTCCGAAAACAATAATAAAAGAAATCCCTCAGGAAGATATCTTTGCTCCGTTCAAAGAAGAAATGGCTTCGGACAAGTATATACTTGAAGCCGCAAAAGGTACAAATGCAGAAGATTATATGGCTCTGCTGGAAGAAGAAATGTTAAAAGCAGCTAGTGAGTTGCGATATGAAGATGCTGCCAAGCTTCGCGATGAGATTAACAAAGTCCGAAAAAAATATAACATAAAATAAACTCCCATAAATATGGGAGTTTATTTTACTTTCTTTTTATTTTAAGAAATTTTTTAGAATCAAAAAAGAATGTATATATGCCGTATATAAAAAATACTAGAAGACCGAAAGTAATCCAAAGCATACTCACGTTTATCATCCCGAAAATTCCTGTTCCCCTTACAAAAGATGTAAGCATGGCAGCCAGCCACTGCTTGCTGAAAGTGGCAACTATCACGGGAATGATTATTAACCACTGAATATCAACTACAAGACTGAAAACAAGCAGAACAGCTATTGATGTTATCCATAAGACTGCTGGTTTAGAAAGAAACTTGAAAAAAGCGGAAACACCGTTGCCGATTTTTTTCAAGGCCTCAAATCTGCTTTTTTTTGCTGAAACTTCCAACATCCCCACCTCCGTTATTATGTCTCTACTACAGTTATTATACCTTAATTTTTACTCTTTTGCAACATTACTATTTTTTTTCATCTTCTTCATCACCAATTCTCAATAGGGCAAGGAAAGCCTCCTGAGGGATATCTACGGTTCCTATCTCTCTCATTCTCTTCTTTCCTTCCTTCTGCTTTTCAAGCAGTTTCATCTTTCGGGTCACATCTCCTCCGTAGCATTTTGCAAGAACATCTTTTCTGAAAGCTTTTATGGTTGAACGGGCTATAATCTTACCGTCTGCATATGCCTGAATAGGTATTTCAAACTGATGCCTGGGAATAAGATCCGGGAGCTTGTCAACTACCTTTCGGGCAGTATCGTAGGCCTTTGATCTGTGCTCTATAAAAGAGAGGGCATCTATTGGCTCTTTGTTTACAAGTATCATTATTTTTACCAAATCAGACTTTCTGTACTCAAGTATTTCATAGTCCATGGATGCATAACCGCGACTTATGGCTTTCATTTTATCGAAAAAATCAAATATCAGTTCGGCCAGAGGAATTTCAAAGTGGAGAACAACTCTATTTTTTCCAGCATTGGAAACTGAGATGAAATTACCTCTTTTTTCAATCTGTGCAAGATTTATAAGACTTCCCATGTAATCAGGCGGAGTAATTATATCTAATTTTGCATATGGCTCATAGACCTCATCTATCCTATCTTGTAAAGGAAATTCAGCAGGATTGTTTATTTCAATTGTCTCACCGTTCTTAAGCTTGGCCCTGTAAACTACACTTGGAGCTGTAAGAATAACGCTTATTTCAAACTCTCTTTCAAGACGTTCCCTCACTACATCCATATGAAGAAGACCCAAAAAACCACACCTGAAACCGAACCCCATTGCAGGCGAATTTTCGACGGAATAAACAAGGGAAGTATCATTAAGATTGAGTTTATCTATTGATTTTCTTAACTCCTCAAAATATTCTGGTAGTCCCGGATAAAGACCAGCAAATACGTTTGGTTTAACTTCCTTATAGCCGTGAAGGGGCTTATCAATAGGATTCTGAGTATTTGTGATGGTGTCTCCCACTTTGGCTTCCTGCAGATCTTTTATACCGGCAACAATATACCCTACCTCTCCTGCACAAAGTGTATCCGTTTCTTCCATCTGCGGATGAAAAAGACCTACTTCAAGTATTTCATAATCCATTCCAGATACCATAAACCTTACTTTATCTCCCTTCTTCATGGATCCTGAAAAAACTCTCGTATAGACTATAATCCCCTTATACTTGTCATACTGCGCATCGAAAATAAGAGCTTTAAGTTTTTCCGAAGAACTACCTTTGGATAAAGGAGAAGGTATCTTTTTTACTATAGATTCAAGAAGATCATCAATTCCTTCACCGGTTCTAGCACTTACAAGAAGCACATCCTTCTGTTCTATACCTATAAGATCATCAAGTTCCAAAAGAGACTCCTCAATATTGGCATTTGGCAAATCAATTTTATTTAATACCGGAATAATCTCAAGATCGTTTTCAATAGCCAAGTATGTATTGGTGACTGTCTGAGCCTCAACTCCCTGAGATGCGTCAACCAAAAGCACAGCACCTTCGCATGCAGCAAGACTTCTTGAAACTTCGTAATTAAAATCGACATGGCCGGGTGTGTCTATTATATTTATCTCATATCTTTTTCCATCGGCAGAATCATAAAATATCTTTACGGGTTTGGCTTTTATTGTGATTCCCCTCTCGCTTTCTATATCCATAGAATCCATAAACTGATCTTTCATCTTCCTCAGTTCAATTGTTTTAGTTTTTTCCAAAATTCTATCCACCAAAGTTGTTTTACCATGATCAATATGTGCTATAATAGAAATGTTCCTTATAAGTTCCGGATTATACAAAACAGACACCTCCAAGTGCAACCAGAATTATTACAGACTAATTATAGCAAAAAATAATTAAAAATAGAATATTCTGATAGGTAATGCTTACATTTTCAACGTTAAGTTGACATTAAGCTTTTGTTTGCATCTTGACACAAGAAAAATCATTGTGTTATAATAACACGGAAATCAAAAATAACCAAGAGGTGGAAAAAGAATGAAAAAAGGGATTCATCCTGAGATGAAGTTTATCACTGTAAAATGTGCCTGTGGAGCAGAACATAAGATATATTCCACTGTTGATACTTTCAGGCTTGATGTTTGTTCCAAGTGTCATCCTTTCTTCAAGGGCGAGATAGGTTCTCAGATTCTAGACACAGAAGGAAGAGTAAAGAAGTTCAACAACAGATACAAGAATTTTGCTCAGGCATAATCAAGGGAGATTTTATCTCCCTTTTTTGGCTTCAATTTCATAAAAATTGAAAAGCTTGGATGTTGCCAGCCTTGCAATTCTTTTGGAATTTCTGGCAATATCAAATAAAAAAACACTTGGAGGTGACAAACCATAGCCTGGACCCGGGCCGTTTAAACGTATCATGACTTCGCAAGGTTATCGTGAAAAATCTTAAAAAGAAGGGCAGGGAATCATAGTGGTAAAGGGTATCGAATCAGGAGAAACAGTAAAGGCAAAAGTAGTTGACATTAAAAAGTTTGGGGCATTTGTCAAACTTGACAACGGAGAAGAAGGATTCATACACATTTCTAAGATTTCCAAGAACTATGTAAAGAACATCTCTGATTTTCTTCAGGTTGGTCAGGAGATTGAAGGCCGAATAATTGGCACAACCAAAGACGGCAAGTATGAACTATCCTTGAAGGAGGGATCAGTGCCTGAGGATACTTCGAAAGAAACGAATGAGGAGTTTGAAAAGAAACTTAGCCAGTTTATGAGAGACAGTGAAAAGAAGATTTCGGAGTACAATAAGCATCTTGAGAAAAAACGTGGTGTTTCGAAGAGAAGATAATAAAAGATAATTCAAACATAGACTTACCAGGGAGCCGACGGCTCCCTTTTGTGTTATAATAGAAACTGATATAATTTTTTAGGAGGTGAAGTTCAAGTAACTCTTGAACGAATAATGTGGACGAGTATAAAAGAATAAAAGGTACCCAGGATATATACGGTCCGGAGATAGATTATTGGAATCATGTCGAAAAAACTGCTAAAAGCATTCTTGAAAAATATGCCTTTAAAGAACTTCGTACACCTGTAATTGAACCTACAGAGCTTTTTAACAGAGGGATAGGAAACGAAACAGACATAGTAAAAAAAGAAATGTACACTTTTGAAGATAAAGGTGGGCGTTCAATTACCTTGCGTCCGGAAGGAACAGCACCTGCTGTAAGGGCATATATTGAGAATTCTATGATAAACTCTGGACTTCCGGTAAAACTTTTCTATTTTGGTCCGATGTTCAGATATGAAAAACCACAGTCAGGAAGATTAAGACAGTTCCATCAGTTTGGGGCTGAGATCTTTGGTAGCGACTATCCTCTTGCTGATGCCGAGATAGTAATAATGCTCAACAATATTCTATCTTCTGTCGGACTCCGAAATTATAGGCTTAAAATAAATAGTGTCGGCTGTCCAAAGTGCAGAGCAGAATATAGAAAAGCACTCAAAGAATACTTTGCGAAGTATCTCTCAGAAATGTGCGAAGACTGTCAATCA
The DNA here is from genome assembly GCA_937871925.1 of uncultured Petrotoga sp. Classification (GTDB taxonomy): domain Bacteria; phylum Thermotogota; class Thermotogae; order Petrotogales; family Petrotogaceae; genus UBA5851. The sequence continues at coordinate 560 of CALMRR010000198.1, read as the reverse complement.
AGATACGAGAAAAATCCAATGAGACTTCTCGACTGCAAAGTTCAAAAAGATAAGGAATATGCAAGACAGGCACCTTCTATACTTGATTATCTTTGTGAAGAATGTAGGGATCATTTTGACAGCGTCAAGAAGTATCTTGATCTTTCACATGTAGCATATGAAGTTGACCCACGAATAGTCCGTGGTCTTGATTATTATACCAAAACTGCTTTTGAGTTTGAACATTTAGATCTTGGTGCGCAGGCAGTAATAGCAGGCGGAGGAAGATATGACGGACTGGTTCAGGAGATAGGAGGCCCAAGTACTCCTTCAGTAGGATTTGGTATGGGAGTTGAAAGGGTTGTACTTGCAATGAAAGCAGAAAAAGTTCAATTTCTATGCTCAAACGATGTGGATGTTTATATAGTACACTCAGGAAAGGGAACTGAAGAACAGGCACTTGAGCTTACAAATAAATTAAGAAGTAACGGTATAAAAGCATACATAAGTGTTGTAAAAAGGAATATGAGCGGTCAGTTCAAGCATGCAAACAAAATAGGAGCCAGACTAAGTATAGTTAT
>CALMRR010000197.1 GCA_937871925.1 uncultured Petrotoga sp. | reverse complement strand
CTATCACACCATAGGCTATAAGGTCATTGCCGCATATAACAGCATCATATCCTTTACCGCAATCCATTGCTTTTATTGCTTTATAACCACTCTCATAATCATACTGAGCTTGATATATACGATACTTTTCTATCTTTTTTTCTTTTACAAAATCAGAAAAAGCTTTGATCCGTTCCCCAGCACTCAAAGTATCTTTGTTACCGCTTATATATATATATGAACGGTGATTTGCTCCATACATATAGTTCAAAAGGTCAAGCATACCGTTGTAGCTATCAGAAAGAACATAAGATCCGTTTGTCTTCACAAAAGCCCTGTCCATAAATACAACAGGAAGCATGTCAATTACTTTTTCCTGCAGAAATTTGTTGTGATTGGCACTTCCGGTAAACAAAAGGCCATCAATTTTTTTTGAAAGCAAAATATTTATGAGTCTTGTTTCTTCTTTCATATCCTGATTTGAATTACAGATAATAAGTGAGTAACCTTTTTTGCTGAGATACGACTCGGCACCTTTTACAAGAGAAGCAAAAAAAGGGTTTGATATATCCGGTATTATAAGCCCGATTGTTGATGTCTTACCTGTTTTGAGACTTTTTGCCATGAGATCTGGAGTATAGTTAAGCTCCTGTATGGTCTGCTGAACTTTTTCAGCCACTTCTTTCCTTACCGGATACGTTTTGTTTATAACTCTTGAAACCGTAGATATTGATACTCCTGCTTTTTTTGCGATGTCTTTGATTGTAATTTTGTCCGACATGTCTCCACCTTTCTGAAAACGTTTGCGAAAACGTTTTCTAAATTATTGTAATCATTTTTACAAATTAAAGCAATCCTGATTTTCATGGTATTAACAAAGAATATTCTTTTTTATGTGTAATTTTCTCTTGTTTTCTTGAAAAACCGAAAATAAATACGGCCGCAGATTCGGCCGTATTTATTGAATTATGCACACATTTTCTTTTCCGTATATTTCAACAGATTCATTATAAAATTCCGGATTGTTCTTTTGGGAGAGAACAAACATAACCCGCCTTTTTATCACAGGTACGTCCACATATCCATCGGTAAATACTACTATTCCTTCGGGTCTTATCACGCTTTGGACATAGTCGACCGCAGGTTGCATATCTGTAGAACCTTTCCCCTTAAGAACTATATCTTTCCAGCTTCCTCTGCTGTACTGGATAACCGAACGCACATCCTGATCAGACTGTATCAAAAAAACCTTCCCTCCGGTTATTTTGGCTATAGAATCAATTTCCGAAAAGAAGCTGTTGTACTCTTCTTCAATTATAGAACCGCTTGTATCAAGTATTACAGCTATTTTCGGACCATATTCCGACTGCCATCCAGGCTGATCTTCATACCGTCTGTTGGGTTTTAATATGCTTCTGTATCTGTCCACCACGGTAGAGCTTCCGAAAAATCTGCGTAAAACATTTGCCCACGATACTTTGGGTTTTTTTATCATAAGCTGCACCGCAAACTCTATTCCGCTGGGAATATCGCCGGCTGATTTATCGTATGCCTGGGATATTACTTCGCTTACTATATCAACAGCCATTTCCTGAGAAATCTCCGAGTTAAAGTCGTGTGAATCTGTCTCGCTCCGTTTATCCTCCACCTCTTCCAAATCGGCCATCTTTTCATCTTCCATAAAATTTACTGCCCATTTAAAATACTCTTCTGCAGTCTTGTTGATATAATTCATAGGCGGTGCTACAAAAAGATTTTCATTATCTGATGCGCAACCTTCTTTTAATAATGCATCCATAGGCATGGAAAGTGCATCCAGCTCTGGTATATACTGATTAACAGCTGCATCCATACAGATATTCCATAAGCCTTTCTCCCGTTTGTTTTTTATTTTTATAAAAAAATGCCCGAATATAATGTGGTATATTTCGTGTTTTAACAGTGCTTTTGTAAAAGCAAGCCCTTTGTTTTGGAGTTTATAGGGATTATAGGTTATTCTGAAATTACCGTTTGGCGTTATGCTTACCTTTATGGTTCTGACAGCATCAGTAGCAAGACTGTCAAAATACATCTTAAGGTACGAGTAAAAAACACTCTCTTTTGAAAGCTCTATCCATGCTTTCTGTAATATATCGTCCATTTTCCCACCGCTTTATTTATAAGTTCTGAAACCAGCTTTCGTCGTTGAGCTCAATGGCTACAGCCTCAAAAAGTTTATCGTAAAATGCTCTTTTTAAACCAGAACTTTTTTGAATAAGGTTTTCAAGGTTTCTTAAAATAGCAAAAATAGAATCTTTGGGAACATATTCCGAAAGAAGCTTGATATTTTTGGCATATGTCTGATGTTCAGAAATATCAATTATTTTTATCATATCAGTCTCGCTTATATTTTCAATGTACTTATTTATTCTGAGAACAAGGGTGATTTTTTCGTCCTGATTCAATGACGAAAGCCTTTGTATGAACTTTCCTTCTTTAAGTATATCCTGCGCAGTAGGAAGGTTCTTTTTGTTGTTAAGGTGGTTGGTAAATGCTCTGGCCGCTTCTGACCCGATTATCGAAGCAGAAATAATATATCCGTAATCTTTAATTTCCTGATCAGAAAGATTTTCAAAAACCTTTGCAAGTTTGTACCAGCTTCTGGGACTAGGTCTCAAATTTAGTCTCATTGATACGTTAAGATCTGACGATAGGTATTCAGGATAATCGTTCACAAAATTAATAACCGGATCAGCAAGTTTATTTTCTTTGGCCCATTGCGTCCAGTCGCTTATGTCCGGTGAGATGTCAAAATGAAAGAATCGTGACATAAAAGCCGGATCTGTTATAAGGTCAACCTGGTCATACTCTTCATCCGGAGGATTAGCCGCCGCCATTATCCATGTACCAGGTGGCAGTATGTGATTATGGATACGCCTGTCAAGCAAAAGCTGCATTACTGCATTTCTTATCGAACGATGAGCTCTGTTGACCTCGTCTATCATTATTATTGTGTTCTCGTTATCAGGCCACCAGTCAGGCTTCAGAAAAACCGTCCTGTCCGAATCCATTCCAGATGATTTGTATCTGCTTGGCATACCTATAAGATCGCCAGGTTCCATCTGCGAAATGACCAGAATTATCAGTTCCCGTCCTGTCTGCTGGGCAATTTCTTTGGCTATATCAGTTTTTCCTACTCCGAAATGTCCCCATAAAAGAGGTATTTCGCCGCTGCTCATTACTTTTTCTGAAAGATATTTTATATCTTTTGGTCTCATTTCTGCCTCCTGATACTTTTTCTTATTTTGGATATTATCTTTATTTTAAGTCTTAAACACTGTTGCATTTTCATTATATTATACTACCTGAAGATATTTTTTTCTAACCGTATATTTTTTTCACCAAAATGATATAATTTTATAAAAATATTATTTTGAGGTGTCATATGAAAAAATCCTTATTGTTGATCTGTTTTTTGGTTTTTCCACTCATCCTAAGTCTTGGATACAAGACGGATATCTATCTTTCAAAAGGAGATTATATAAATATAAGCGATATGGACACTCCTTCATATATGCCTCCGGGCTCAATCTACGCAGATCGGAACTTCTTTTTCCGTGCGTCAAGCTCGCAGGCAACCTACACTCTTTTTACCGCACAGGACAGTTGGAATATCTTTATAAATGATCCTTCACTGGATGCAACTGTTCTTTTCTATGATTTTGACACTCAGCAAAAGAATCTTTCAAATATAAAGTACCTTGAATCTCTGATTGACGATGCTAAAAGGTATATTTACATCAGCATCTATGATATAAACCACAGTACGATTGCAGATGCCTTAAAACGAGCTGCACAGAAGGGAATAGAAGTCAAAATGGTTACAGAGACTCAAAATCAGAATACTTTTACCTCTCTGTCTCTGCCGCGTAATAACGTTAAGGTGCTTTTTGACACAAACAGCGCACTTATGCACGATAAGTTCATTGTAATAGATGGGTATTGTCTTGTCACAGGAAGCACCAATCTGACCAATAACTGTCTTGAATATAACTCTAATAATATGATCTTTATTTTCAATAATGAGATTGCTGAAAATTATGTACAGGAGTTTAAAGAACAGTTTGAGCAAAAAATCTTCGGCAAAAAAGCAGGCACTGAAAAACCATTTCCTTCAGTTCTTACAGATGTCGGAACCATAAGCACATACTTTACGCCTGAGGACAATCTTAAACAGGAAATTCTTAAAAACATCAAAGAATGTACCAAAAATATTTATATGATGATCTTTACCTTCACCGATCCTGATATTGCCCAAGAACTTATCTGTGCCTCTGAACGGGGAGTCGAAGTAAAAGTTATAACGGAAGAGTTTCAGTCCAAAGCTTCTTATGCTGCATATAATATTTTAAAGGGAAAGATAGATATCATTCTTGATAAAAACAGTAAAACCTTTCATCATAAGGTAATTA
>CALMRR010000196.1 GCA_937871925.1 uncultured Petrotoga sp. | reverse complement strand
AAGTCAAGCTTTGAAAAAGATAACTATAAAAAGTATTTTAGTAGTTTAAACTACTAAGATGCTTTTTATAGAAGATTATATAGCTGTGATATAATTTTCCCATGTACATAAAACCGGAGGTGACAGCCATGGGTAGTATTGAAATAGACCAGCAAAAAAAGAAAGTTCTGATTGAAAAAATAAAAGTTTTTTATTCCAAAGAAATGGAAGAAGAAATAGGCGAGTTTAAGGCAAAGAAGCTTATGGATTTTTTTATGAACGAACTTGCCGTCCAGATCTACAATATGGCAGTCGAAGATGCCAAAGAGTACATGTCCCAAAGGATAGAAGATTTACTCAGCATTCAAAAGTACTGAATGAGCATTCAAAAATACTGAATGAGCATTCAAAAATATTTAAAAACCAACTACCGGGTTATTTTCCGGTAGTTGGTTTAAACTTAACACGGTATGGGTATTATCGTTTTTCAGAGCAAAAAATTTTTATTGCATCGTGCATATACTTGGCAAGACCCTGAGCATATTTTTCAAAAAAGGCGGTGAATCTTTCGTCGGAGATGTAAAGATCCGCAAGGCCGCTGTATATTTCGATGGAACAGTCATAAAAGTTATCGTTTATCATCTGGTAGTGTTTTGAGATAACATTCTGTACCGTTTTATCTGCAGGATCCATGTTCATAAGCCCTTTCATTTCTTTCATAAGTGAATCGCCATATTCCATGATGTCCTCCCATTCTTTTTTGGAGTATGCTGAAACTTTTTCAATACTTTGCTCAACAAGAGAGTTAGAGTACTTTTCTCTTGCTTGTTGAGTGTACTCTCTTATTTTTTTATCTTCAAATGGGCTGAACATCTCTTCTTCGTTCATTTCTAAGCCTCCTTCAAGCGCTTTTATGTTCCTATCTACGTTATTTATAAGCTCATCAAGCCTCTGCCTTTTGTTTAAGAGAAGCTCTTTGTGTATCTGGAGTGCCTTACGGCGGTCAAAGTTTTCACTGTCGAGTATCTCTTTTATCTGAGCAAGAGTGAAGCCCAGTTCTTTAAAAAATAGTATCTGCCGGAGTTTTTGCAGTTGAGTTGAAGTATATATTCTGTATCCGTTTGCTCCTTTTCCGTCTGGGCAAAAAAGTTTCACATGGTCATAATGATGGAGGGTTCTTACGGTTATTCCTGCCATGTCGGCGATCTGCTTTATGGTATAGTACTTCATCCTTCACCTCAGTTTTATTATATACTATTACGTTACGTCATAGTCAAGTAAAAAAATCTGCTATCCAAAGTTAGAATAGCAGATAAATTTAGAGTTTTTTATTTGATGGAAAGAATTTTGCCGGTCAGGTTTTTAAGTATGAAGTCTGCCTGTTCGGCATTCTTCTGTTTTGAATACTCTCTAAGATCAAGGCACATAGTAACAATGGCGTCTAGTTTGAAAAAACCGCTGCTTCCCTTAAGCTTGTGAGCAAGTTTATCAAGGGTCTCATAGTCATTTTTCTTTAAGCATTCACGCATATTTTCAATTATGGTTTCAGCTTCATTTATGTAGTTCTGGAAAAGTTTTTCGGCTTCAGCTCTGTCAAAAACAATATTTTCAGCTATATAGTCAATGGCTTTTTCAGTTTCATTTGAATGAATCTTTTCGTTTTTCTGAAGTGGACG
>CALMRR010000195.1 GCA_937871925.1 uncultured Petrotoga sp. | reverse complement strand
TAGCCTATTGTTTTTTTCATCATACCGGTAGTACTCCTTAAGCTGAGAGATATGGATGAGACCATTTATCATTTTTTTAGGTATTTCAACAAAGATTCCAAACTTGGTTACAGAAGTTACAACTACTTCAAAGGGTACATTCAAGTAGTTGGATATGTACTCCGCTTTTTTCATGTCATCAAGATCCCATTCAGCCTCATTGGCAATTCTTTCCCTTTTGGATGAATGATTTGCAATATTAGGAAGGATCTTGGCATACTTTTCGATCTCTTTTTTTGAAAAGCTGTATTTATTTTCTATAAATCTTTTTAGAAGTCTGTGCACTATAAGGTCGGGATACCTACGTATCGGAGATGTAAAATGGGTATAAGACTCGGATGCAAGACCAAAGTGACCAATATTTACATCTGAATATACTGCACGTTTTAAGGATCTCACAAGAAGTCTCTGTATACTTTCATAAAGTGGAGAATCTTTTGTCTTTTCCAAGACTTCCTCCAGAACTTTTGGGTGAAGTTTTTTAGGCATCTTTATTTTTACACCTGCAGCATCAACATAGTTTCTAAACTGTACGATCATTTCTGGATCAGGCGTTTCATGCACCCTGTATATGAAAGGAAGACCTTGATTATCGAATATTGAGGCTACGGTCTCGTTGGCCTTTATCATAAACTCTTCAATAATTACTTCGGAGATTCCGCGTTCCCTAGGGATGATGTCTTTTACTCTTCCTTGCTCATCAAATTCAAAGTAAACTTCGGCTCCTTCGATAGCGGTTATGGCACCACGTTCTTTTCTGTTGTTTCGTAGAAGTTCCATCAGCTCTTTCATAAGTATGAATTTTGGTTCCAGCCAACCGATTTCATCAACCAGCTCAGGTTCGGCACTTTTGTTAAGAATTTTATTTACCTTTGAGTATGTAAGCCGCTTGACACTGTTGATTATACCGTTGTAAACACTGTAATCTATAACATTTCCGGATTTATCTATCTCCATTATAAGTGACATTGTAAGCCTGTCCTGTTTTTCTACCAGAGAACACATCCAGTCTGAGAGTTCATGCGGAAGCATAGGAATTACATTATCTATAAGATAGACACTGGTGCCTCTTTCAAAAGCCTCTTTATCCAATTCTGTACCTTCTGGAACATAATGCGAGACATCTGCGATATGGACTCCCAAGATAAAATTGCCGTTTGGAAGTTTGTCTATCTGGACCGCATCATCAAAGTCTTTAGCATCATCACCATCGATTGTAAATATTATTTCCTTTCTGAAATCCTTACGAGTATGGGCTTCGTCTGCATCTATAAAGTCTGGAATGCTTTTAGCCTGCTGTAATACGTCCTTGGGAAACTCTCCGGGAGCGGGCAGAGCATGTTTGGATAAAACAATCGGAAGATCTATCTTAGGATTATTTCTGTTTCCAAGAATGTTTATTATCTTAGCCTGTGGATTTTTGGACTTTTCCGCCCATTTAATTATTTCAATCTCAACAATTTCACCGGGTTTTGCGCCATTTATATCTTCTGGCGAGATATAAAAATCGGTATTTATTTTTTGATCCAGTGGGACAACAAAACCAAATATCCCTTTATTTTCAAAGGTACCGACAAATTTTTTAGTCTGTCTTTCAATGATTCGTATTACTCTTCCACTAGGAAGATCACGCCATCTTCCAGTAATTTCAACAAGGACTTTGTCTCTATGAATGGCTCCGTTTGAGTCTTCAACCGAAACAGCAACCTCTTTCAAATCAGGACCCTGTACAAAAGCCATGCTTCCGCTTTTAGTAAAGGCTATAGCTCCGACTATCATGTTTTTATCGATTGTATGATACCTGTTTTTCGAGTCCTTATATATAAGACCCTGCTGTAAAAGCTCTTGTAGAAGTTCCCGGAGCTCCTTTTTTTCTTGTGAAGATTTAAGCTTAAGCTGCTCATATATTTCTTTTTGTATAAGATATCTGTAGGTAAGCAGATTCAATAGTTGTTCCTTCATGTTTCCCTCCTATAAATGTGTCTTGTCACTTTCAAAAAATCTGGCAATTGATGGTTCAAAAACCATACTCAATGTTCCTATCGGACCGTTTCTTTGTTTTCCTATGATTAGTTCTGCTTCATGAGCTTGATTAAGAATAAGATCATTTTGACTGTCCTCTTTTTTTCTTTTGTAGTAAGCATCACGATACAGAAACATTACCATATCTGCATCTTGTTCAATGGCTCCGGACTCTCTCAAGTCACTTAAACGTGGACGTTTATCTTCTCTCTGTTCAACTGCTCTTGAGAGCTGCGAAAGGGCTATTACGGTTATATCAAGCTCTCTTGCAAGAAGCTTAAGGGATCTGGATATTTCCGATATCTCCTGCTGCCTGTTTTCGCTGTTATCTTTTACTCTTGATGTCATAAGCTGTATATAATCTATGAATACTGCATCTATCGCAAACTCTCTTTTCATTCTCCTTGCTTTTGCTCTTAGAGTTCTAGGGTCTAGTCCGGGTTCATCATCAAATATTATTTTTGATTTTGACAGTTCACCGGCATGATACACCAATTTATTCCATTCATCTTCTGAGATCATTCCTGTACGTACCTTTTGAAGGTCAACGGAAGCTTCTGAACATAAAACCCTGTTGGCAAGCTGTTCTTTTGACATTTCAAGACTGAATATCGCAACAGACTTCTTTTCTCTTACTGCAACATTAGCAGCCAAGTTAAGCGCAAAAGAAGACTTTCCCATTGAAGGTCTTGCTGCAATTATTACCAGATCAGATTTATGAAACCCCGAAGTAATTCTGTCAAGGGATTTATATCCTGTGGATATTCCTGTTACTAGTGCATTTGAACCTTCCTGAGCTCTTTTTTTAAACTCTTCTATTTTTTCAAAGACTCCATGCATTATATTTGGCAAAGTGTCGTAAGTTCTGGTTGCTCGTGCTTCAGCGATAGAGAATATACGTTTTTCAGCGAACTCAAGAATTTCCTGGGCATCTCCTACGGTTCTTACAGATTCTACTATCTCGGACGAAGCGGTGATAAGAGTTCTTAAAAGAGCTTTTTCTTTTACAATTTTTGTATAGTAAAGAAAGTTAGCTGTAGTAGGAGTAGCCTGTGCAAGGCTTATAAGAAACTCTTCTCCTCCTATTGAAGCAAGTTTTCCATTTGCTCGAAGATTTTCTATTACGGTAACAACATCGACCGGTTCTCCTTTTTCAAACAGTTCCTCCATAGATTTGAAAATAGTTTTATTTTTATCGTAATAAAAGTCTTCCCATCGTATTTCTTCAATTATTTCCGGTAATATTAGCGGATCAAGGAATATACTGCCAAGTACCGACTCTTCTGCTTCTATGCTTGAAGGTGGTGTTAATGAGATGTTTTGCATTCGTGCCTCCATATTCTGGTATAATTGATACACATATATATTATAGCATGATAAAAAAGAATACTTTTGAGGTGGAATCTATGCTTGTTATGGAACTTATTTCAAACCTTCTTTTTATAGTATCGATGATACTTATTCTCGGATCATGGTATTTTTTCTCGCGTTCTTCAAAAGAAGCTAAAAAAGGGATAGAAAAGGATGCCGATAAAATAAAAAAATATGACAAACAAGGCTTTATATGGATAGGAATGTGTATATTGGTGGTTCTTCTTTCATATTTTTTTGCTTATTTGGCAAGGAAAATATAGGGAAAGGTGAAGTATGGAAAGTTATGTGTATCCTATAAAAATAGCCTTTCTCACATTTCCTTTATATGCTTTCTTCCTTACTATTCCGTTTATGCTTTATCAGTACAGAAAGCACAGGTATATAAATAAACTGAGAATACTTGGGTTTTATTCTTTTGTCCTTTATTTTATCACAGCATATTACCTTATAATACTTCCTTTGCCCAAGCTTTCGGATATGCCTCTTACCCATTCGGCTGATGTCAAGTACTATCAGATAGTACCGTTTAACTTTGTTAGAGATATTATAAGGGAGTCGGGTATAATTTTTTCCAAGCCGGAAACATATCTTGGAGTACTGACACAGAGGCCATTTCTACAGGCATTTTTTAACGGTATTCTTCTGTTCCCCTTGGGAGTATACTTAGGATATTATTTTAAAAAGCCCTTTTTAAAAACAGTTCTTTTAGCCTTTGGAGTTTCTCTTTTTTTTGAAATTACACAACTCACAGGGCTTTATGGAATATACAAAACTCCTTATAGGCTGTTTGATGTGGATGACCTTTTTTTAAATACTCTGGGAGGAGCTTTAGGCTGGATTGTATCACCTGTTTTTTCATATTTTCTTCCCGATATGAGAAAAATTGATGAAAACATTGATCTTAAAAAGATGCAGGTTTCTTTTGTAAGAAGGGCGGTTGCAGTTGGTATAGACTGGTTTTTAATCATTTTAGTTACCTCAATACTCGGTTTTTCCGGAAACTTTTTCTTTTTTGTACTGACTGTTTTTCTTTATTTTATAGTTTTAGTTTACCTGACAAACGGTAAAACCATAGGAAAGTCATTAGTAAAGATCAGAGTAAAGGGAGCAAAGGCAAGGCTTTCTTTTGAAGAGGTTTTTAAGAGATACGGTCTTCTATATCTTTTTTTCTTTGGGATAGATTACATATTATCTTTGATGGTAAAAGAAAATAACGATCCCTTTATATCTTTTTTTCTGATATTTTGCAGTTTGATTTATAATCTTTTTCTTATTATAAATATCTTTATGCATGCTTTAAAAAAGGACAAGCTTCTTTTTTATGAAAAAACAAGCCGTACGCGTAACGTAATTGATGACAAAAAATAATCAGGCGGCGTTAACCGGCGGACTGTTAGGAGGAGAGTCTGGATTAGGTGTGTAACCCAGCACTGATAATCTGAAAGAAACGTATTCAAGAGCTTTTTTAAGTGATTCATTTATTCCGAACTTCTCTAAAGCCAAAGGGTAATTAAGATAAAGAATCTGATCATGGTAGTTGACGCTTACTGGAACATCAAGACCTTTTGCAATCTTTTCCAGAACAGTTTTTTCAAGATCAGGTTCTGACTGTTTCAAATATTTACAAATAACAGGCAGAAGAGCTCCGTCTTTTGAATGTATAGCTGAAAAGTTAAACACTCTGCAAATTAAGCCTCTGTAATGATAAAGTCCACATCCGCCTTCCATGTTTTTTTTGAGGAAGTCGGGAGTATAAAAAACACACGGTTGTGAATCGTCCATACTGTTAAGCTTCATGATGAACTCCTCAGAATAGCCGTTCTGCCATAGGTATAAAGCTGCGGGGATCATCTCAAAAACTGAGGTTTCTATGTGATAAGAAGCTCTATTACAGCAGTTAGCACAGTTTTTTAAGCATGTATATCCTGCCTTTGAACTATACATGGTGATGTGTCTGTCCAACTCGTCAAAAACTTTCAACAGTTCTTTTACTCCATTAAACTGTTCAATATACTCTTTGTCAAGCATAATATATAATTCCCTCCTGCCCAAAGCACGAGGGAATTATACTTTTTGACAGTTAAATTTTATGTTTTTGAAAATTACAGTTAGCAGTTCTATTATTATGATTATCTTACAAATTCAAACTTTACAGATGCACTAGATAGATCCGAAGAAGTAAAATGAAAAGTGTATTTTCCATCATTTTTAAGTGTATCAACTGTTTCAGATATACTTTCATCGATTACAGTCCTCTCATATACTAGTTTTCCATTGGGATCATATATCTGGACTTTCAATCTTCCTGAAACAGTTATAGATATTTCAAGTTTTGAGGATGCTTTTAGCTCATAAGCGTAAGATTTGTTGATACTGCCTGAGAGTTCCGCCTGCATGCCGGTTCTTCCTTCAAGAAAGGAACCGCTGTAAGAAAAGGAACCGGAACAGGATATCATGAGTATGGATATTAAAACCAGTGAAACGAGTAACAAAAAATATTTTTTCATGAATGGCCTCCTTTTATAATATATCCGTCAAAAGTTTATTTTTTTCCGGAACTGATGAACAAATTGAAGCAACATTTACCGCATTGCGCACAGCCTGATCGTATGGAATACCTTTAAGTACAGCACAGATAAAAATAGCATCAAATATATCGCCGCAGCCTATAGGGTACTTATAGATTATATTATCTGATGAAAAAATCGTATTCTTATAAATAGCTCCGTTATGTCCGCACTTTATAATGTCACAGTTGACTACTGAAGCTTCCTTTCTGTTTCCTAATACAAAAGCATCTTCAATATCTTTGATATCTATCAAGTATGGTCTTGGACCGGCATCGATAAAAAGTTTGAACCATTTTTTTGAAAGCACGGTCTGAATGTTTTTTTTAGAAAGCTCTGTGGTTAAAACTGCTACATCACTTTCAGAATCTATGTTGGAAAGTTCATCAATAGAGTACTGATCAAGAATTTTCCGATCAACAGCCAGTACCTCATTATTTACAGATATGAATCTTGCGGTTCTAAATGTTTCTGAAACTGTTAAAAAGTCTGTTCTTATTCTTTGATTTTCTTTTTTGAAAGAAACAGACCATTCAGTACCTATTGAAGAGTGTAAAAATACATTTTCAAAAAAAATTACGGCTATAGATGCCATATTGAAAGCGGATCCTCCAAATAAGTCATATACTTCAGAATTGTGAGGTTCATTTGAATAAATGAGAGTATCTCTGAATATACCTCCGAAAAAATGAATGTTCAAATTAAGACTCCTTCTGAGTTGCTGATATCTTAAGTAATTTAAAGTAAATCAACGGAATAAAAATAAGTTGAATTGCAATTCCCGGTAAACCGACAAGAAATGACAGAAGAAGGCTTAATACAGGAGTCATTTTTATCGATAGCACACTGCCTAAAGCATAGTAAGAAATAGCATATGCCAATCTGCCGATAAGTATTGAAATTAATAGATTAAAAAAAACATTGGTTTTCCTAAGCAGTCCCGAAAAAAATCCATATAGGCCTATTTCCGCCATCATAAACAGGAACATAGGGTAAGGGGGAAGACCTGAAATAAGTGTACTGAGTACCGGCATAAGAAGACCAGTCATAAAACCTATTGCCGGGCCATCCACTAATCCTGCAAGTAAGGCCACAAAGTGCATGGGAAGAAACATCTGGCCAATTTTTGGATTTCCCATTCCATGAAGGAAAAATGAAAAAAATGCAACACCCACAGCAATCCATATAGGAGTACGTGTGATTCTTTTCAGGTTTATTTTCTTAGTCATCAGTCCCTCCTGATAAGTTCTAAATAAAAGAGCTTCAAATGATTATGCTCAAGAAAATGCAGTTCAATTATATTAATTTAGATATCCTATGTCAAGTTATTTTATGGTAGGATGGAGCGTACTATTCTAAACCCAAGATAACCAGATTTAAACTCAGGATCAAAAGACATTCTTTTACTGTTTCTTGAAAGTGACGAAAGATAATTATAGCTTCCTCCGCGTACTACCTTCCTTTTTCCGGTTGTCTGAATAGGATTTTTAAGAGTATTTCCAAAATAAGGTGCATAAAAATCAGAACACCACTCCATAACGTTTCCGTTCATATCGTGAATCCCCAGATCATTTGGCTTTTTAAGCCCCACGGAGTGGCTTTTCATCATGGAGTTTCCTTCATACCAGCCTACTTCATCTATGTTGTTAGATGAAGAAAATACAGTTTTTGCTTTTGATAAGTTGAACTTTGCACAGTACTCCCACTCTGCTTCTGTAGGCAACCTGAATCCTTCAACCTCTGAAGGATCTGAAGTCTTTTTTCCGTATCTGTCCAAAAAGTTTCCATATTCATCATAAGCTGGTTTAAAATTATTTTTTTTACTAAGCCAGTTGCAATAAGAAGTGGCGTCAAGCCATGAGATATTTATTACAGGTCTAAGTCCCCTTCCCCAACCGTTATCGGAAGGTTTTTCACGTTGTGTTTCAGAGCAAAAAAGATCGTACTCCATAAAAGTGACTTCATACTTTCCTATAAGAAAAGAAGATAGAAGTATTTTCCTCAGAGGTTTTTCATCTGAATAAGATACTTTTGAAGTATCTCCCATTTCAAAAGTATCTTCTTGCACTTTTATCATACTGCCCTGATCTGAAATGCTTTTTCTGGCACCAGCTGAAATAAGAAGTCTTTCCATTTCCTTTCCGATATTTTTTTTGTAACAGATATCAAGAATAGTATTTCCTTCAAAATTTGAAAAATTGAGTTGTGCTGAGCTTTTAATAAGCAGATTAACTGTATCGTATCTGTTGCTCTGAGTAGCATAAAATATAGGTGAATTTCCGTAAATATCTTGAATATTTATATCAGCTTTTTTACGTATCAAAAGATCTGTAACCATATAATTTTCATTAAAGGCACAGGAAAAAAAGAGAGGAGTCCACCCGTTTAAATCTCTTTCATTGATACGGGCACCATTTTTTATCAAAATATCACAAAAATCAGGATTGGTATAAAATCCTGATGCAATCATTAATGGTGTCCATCCAAATAAATTTTTTACATTAACGTTGATAGGTTCAATCATAAAGATCTTAAATTCTAGAATTG
>CALMRR010000194.1 GCA_937871925.1 uncultured Petrotoga sp. | reverse complement strand
GCTCTGTTGTTCTTCTTTGATTTCTTCTATAGCAATACTTTCAAAATCTGTATCTATATTTTCCAAAGTCGGAATCTCATTATTCAATGAAACTATTTCTTTTTCTTCAGACGGATCTTCTTTGGCTTGTGATGCTTTTGGTTCTTCTGAAATAGTTGTTTTTTCTGTTGAGAATATCTTGCTTAATCCGCTTACAATAACAAATAATAAAATGACTAAAAATATTGCAATCTCCATTTTTGCTCCTTTTTGTTTTATTAGTATTTGATCTGAGCCAGTTTTTCAGGAACTGAGCTTATACAATAATCTCACCGTACATATCTTTTATTTCTCTTTCACGCTGTTCTCCGGTCAGCTCGGTCACAGTTGAATAGACTAGATCTGTATTCTGTACTTTGGTGATTTTCAGATGTTTTTCCGCCAGATTGGCCACCTGCGGCATATGGGTTATGACTATAAGCTGTTTATCTTTTGAGAGTTCTTTTAGTTTCTCTCCTACGGTCATTGCCATCCTTGGACCTACACCTGCATCGACCTCATCGTAAAGCATTGAATCAACAGAATGATCAGTTCCGAAAACTGTTTCTATAGCTAAAAATATTCTGGACATTTCTCCGCCTGAGGCTATCTTGTCAAGAGGTAGGAAGTCCGACTGTGGATTTGTTTTCATTAGTATCCGTATTCTGTGTGCTGATATTTGTCCCGGTTCTTTAAGTTTTTCAAAGTAAAAATCTATCTCTGCATTCTGCATGTTAAGATCTGCAAGATTTTTTTCGATCCCCTGCTTTATCTGTTTCAGATAAGGCATTGATTCGTTGATTATACGTTCGCTTACTTCAAAAAGATGTTTTTTTATTTTTTCCATCCTTGGTGTAAGTTCGTTCATTATGCTTTCAAGTTCATATAATCTATTAAGTTCTTCTTCAAATTTTTTGCAGTTTGTAATAACGTCATCCAAAGACGGGCCATACTTTCTTTTGAGCATAAGAACCGCATTAAGTCTCTCACTTACATTGTTCAGCTCCTGAGGATCTGTCTGCAGGTCTAAAAGCTTTTTTTCTATGGCATCGTATAACTCAAGGAGCTGCTGCTGAATACTTATGGCAAGCTGCTCAGCATCTTTAAACCCGTACTCCCTGATTTTGGAAAGATTGTATGCGACCGTACCTATAGAATTATCAGTGTTGAACTCTTCTGAATCTTTCAGCAGTTGCATGTTCTCATATAGGTTTTTCTTTATTTCCTGTATGTTGTTCAAAGCTCTGAATCTTTCGGAAAGCTCAGTATCTTCATTGGGCCGGGGATCTGTTTTTTTTATCTCATTTATTTGAAAGTTGAGTGTATCTATCTTCCTAAGTACTTCAGACGGATCCGAAGGTATGGCGGCAGCTTTTT
>CALMRR010000193.1 GCA_937871925.1 uncultured Petrotoga sp. | reverse complement strand
GATGTTCAGCTCCGTACTATAATGCTATAAATTTTCATGCCGGCATGGTTGAGATCTTTGTAAAGAAGGGGGCAAGGGTAAAGTACTCTACAATACAGAACTGGAGTAAGAATACATATAATCTTAATTCAAAAAGAGCTATAGTTGACCAGGACGGCGTTATGGAATGGGTTACAGGTTCAATGGGTAGCTATAAGAGTATGGTTTATCCATCAACCATTCTTCGAGGAAAGGGAGCAAAAAACGAGACGATTGCAGTAAGCTTTGCTGGGCCAAACCAGCATTTGGACACTGGTTCCAAAGTATTTATGTTTGCCCCTTACACAAGTTCAACGGTGGACTCTAGAAGCATAAGTTTAGGAGGAGGATGGTCATTCTATAGGGGATGGCTTAAAGTTGGCGAAAGGGCAAAAGGAGCAAAAGCAACTGTACGATGCAACGCATTAATGCTTGATAACGAATCAAGAAGCGATACAATACCACTTATAGAGGTTTTCACGGACGATGCAGATGTAGGACATGAAGCAAAGGTGGGAAGAATAAGCGACGAACAGATTTTTTACCTTATGAGCAGAGGTATGTCGGAAAAAGAAGCTAGATCAATTATAGTCAGAGGATTTATAGAACCTTTTGCCAAAGAATTGCCGTTGGAATATGCAATAGAACTGAACAGACTGCTTAATCTCGAAGTAGAATCGTCAATAGGCTAGGTGAATAATATGAATGCTTTATACGCTAAAACAGTACGGACAGGCCATAAAAATTTTAAATCGGTCATTCATGAACCAAAAAGAGTTTTTGAAAGTTATTCTGAAGATGAAGTGTTTAAAAAGATTATAAAAGAAAGCAAAAACAATCTGCTTTCGGGATATCTGCAAAAAAGATTTGAGGAGTACAAAGAAATTGGATTTCCGGTGTTCAGAAGAATAAACCTGAACAGACCAGATTTCAAGGCTGGAAACTTTGGAAAACCGTGTGGTTCTAATACAATTTCAGATATTGACGAGCAGGGAATTGAACTCATCAAGAAATATGATTTTGAAGGAACCGACAGAAAGTATCTTCTCATGGCTGAACTTTTCAGTAACTGCGGGTACTATATAAAAACACAAGACGATCAGGATGCTGGAATAATAAAGCTTTGGTACGATGACACCAGTATATTTGAAAACTCCCTGTTCAGTCTTAAGCCTGGATCTAAAGCAGTAATAATAAGGCAGATCAGCGGAAACTACTCCGATAAACTCAGAAGTGGGGTTATTCGGGCAATAATAGAACATAATGCAGAACTTGTGCTTATAAATATAATAAAAACTGCAAAAACTGATAGCATATCAGAAAGCGGGTATTTTTCTTTGAGCGATAATTCCAGGTTAAAAGTAATAGAATTGTCTGCAGGACAGGGAAAGTTTGTATCGAATTATGTGTACTCTATGGATGGAAAGAACTCTGTTTTGCGTGCTGCTCCCATGTTTATGGGTAGTGATGAATCGGTAAGCGATATTTTCCATACTGTTAAGTTTAATGCGCCGGCAGCCATCGGAGTGCTTGAGGCTAAAGGTGTTCTTAAAGATAGATCAAGCTGTATTTTCAGAGGAACACTTGATATAAGCAAAGGTGCCTTTGATGCAGATGGGAAAGAATCAAGTTTTACACTTTCTTTGTCGCCACATGTCAGAATGCAGACAATTCCTGGTCTTTTGGTTGCTGAAAACAAAGTAAATGCTTCTCATGCTGCAACTCTGGGGAGCATAAGTGAGGATAAACTTTATTATATGATGAACAGAGGTTTCTCAAAAGCTCAGGCAAAAAAGCTTATTTCCATGGGTATATTTGATGAACTGACAGAAGCTTTGGACTCATACGATAAAGATATTGCACAGGAGACGGTTGATTATGTCTATTCAAACATTTAGAAGTTATTTTCCTGCCTTAGACTCACAGAAGCTTATATATTTGGACAGTGCTGCTACCACGCTTAAGCCTAAAATTGTTATTGATTCACAGACAGAGTATTATAGCAGATATAATGCCAATGTCCATAGATCTTCATATGCTCTTGCGCAACAATCCACGCAACTTTATGAGCAGGCAAGAGAAAAGGTGTCAAAGTATGTAAATGCAAAAACAAAAGAGATAATATTCACCAAAGGAGCTACTGAATCGATAAACCTTTTGGCATACTCTCTTTTTACATCAGGAATCATAAAAAAAGAAGATAATATTATTACAACAGGGATTGAACATCATGCCAACTTTGTGCCCTGGCAGCAGATATCAAAGTACAATAAAAATGAGATTAGATATTATCTTCCTAAAAATGGGATATTCAAAGCCGAAGAACTGAGCATGATAGCAGACTCAGGTACAAAAATAGTAACCTTTACAGCACAGTCAAACGTTACAGGACAGATTACAAATACTTTGGAAAGCATTAACAGACTGAAAAGTATAAATCCTAAAATAATGGTTCATCTTGACATTTCACAGTACGTATCTCATGAACAGGTAGATGTAAAAAGCATGAATGCGGATTTTGTAAGTTTTTCAGGTCATAAGATGCTTGCGCCTATGGGCATCGGAGTTCTTTGGGGAAAAGAAGAACTTCTTGAAAGTATAAATCCGTTTCTTTTTGGAGGTGAAATGATTGACTATGTCGGTATAAAAGACAGTACTTTCAACATTTTGCCTTACAAATTTGAAGCAGGCACACCAAATGTTTCGGCAGCAGTAGGCCTTTCAAAGGCGATAGATTTTATAAACGAAACAGGGATGAAAAATATATCTGAGCAAATAAATAAAGTAACTGAGTATGCAGTAGAAAAAATGAAGAACATAGAGTTCATAAAGCTTTATCTTCCTGGACAAGAAGCTCACAGTTCGATAATTTCGTTTAATATTGACGGTGTGCATCCTCATGATGTCGCACATATAATGGATGAGATGTCTGGTATTGCTATAAGAAGTGGTCATCATTGTGCACAGCCTCTTATGGAACTCATAGAGGCACAGTCGGTATGTCGAACCAGTTTCTATGCATACAATACGTTTGAAGAAGTAGACACATTTATTGATACTATCTATAAAGTAAAGAGGTGGTTGGAATGAGCTTGAATGAAATTTACAGTGATATCATAATGGATTATTCCAGAAATACCAAATTTAAAAGAGTCTTAAATAACTCCAAGCATAGTCATTCCAAAAATCTTTCATGTGGAGATGAGATAGATATATATATAAAAATTGAAGATTCAATAATAAAAGATATATCGTATGAGGGAAAAGGCTGTATAATAAGCAGAGCTTCCGCCGCAATGATGTGTGAAACTCTTAAGGGCAGAAGATACGACGAAGCATTAAAAATAATAGAAAATGTTTTGAAGATGTCTCATAAAGAACCATATGATGAAGAACTAATACAAGATATTCAGGTTTTTTCAGATATTTCCAAATATCCTATGAGGGTGAAATGTTTTACATTAAGCTGGCATACCGCTGATGATATACTGCGTTCTTGGAAAAAAGCATGATCAATAAAAAACTTACTCCGGTCTTTTTTCAAGACCGGGGTAAGTTTTATGATAATAAAAAATGTATGTTAATTTTTGTAGGTCTTCATAAAAAAGTTTTTTTTTGTATTATAATAACTATATATTTATGTATACCATAATAGAGGAGGAAGTTATGGAATGGATCAAAGTGAGAGGTGCTTGTGAGCATAATCTCAAAAATATAGATGTTGATATACCCAAGAATAAACTTGTTGTGTTTACAGGTCTCTCAGGCTCTGGAAAATCTACTCTGGCACTTGATACAATTTATGCAGAAGGTCAGAGACGCTATTTGGAGTCAGTTTCAACATATGCAAGACAATTTCTTGGGGATCTAAAAAAGCCCAATGTTGAATCAATAGTTGGACTATCTCCAGCCATTGCCATAGAA
>CALMRR010000192.1 GCA_937871925.1 uncultured Petrotoga sp. | reverse complement strand
AAATCTTTGAATGTCATGCTTTACCACCAACTTTGATTCTCGGATCCAAAAATCCGTAGATTAAGTCCAGTATAACCAAACCGGCTATGTATAATGCTGTTGTAATTGCTAAAAGACCCATTAAAACAGGAACATCATTTTGCTCAATTGCTATCCAGTAAAGGTTACCCATGCCAGGCCAACTGAAGATGCCTTCGAAAAGGATATTACCGCTTACAGATGACAAAAGAGATAACAGAGCCATTGTCACTATAGGAGGTGCCGAGGTTCTCATGGTATGACCAAACAAAACTTTGTTTTCAGGTATACCTCTTGCTCTGGCTGACATTACAAAATCTTCCTGCAATGTTCCGAGCACAATATTTCTTGTAAGATAAGCTGTACCCCAAAAGTCAATAATCAAAAGCGTAAGCATCGGTAGAGCCATGTGATAAAGGATGTCTAAAAAGTAGGCAAACCCCTGAGGTGGTGGAACCGTATGCAGTCCTCCTGAAGGAAAGATATTTACCTGGTAGGCAAAGAACATAATCATTATCATTCCAAGCCACCATCGAGGCATTCCATATACTACCATGGTTGCTATAGAAGTTGATTTATCTAGAACACCGC
Organism: uncultured Petrotoga sp.; assembly: GCA_937871925.1. Lineage (GTDB taxonomy): Bacteria > Thermotogota > Thermotogae > Petrotogales > Petrotogaceae > UBA5851. The sequence goes on along the minus strand of CALMRR010000192.1, from coordinate 7,131 downwards.
CTGCCCGTTGAGCTTTTTTCAAGCCAAGCCATACGCCCAATATCAGCTCCAAAATCATTGCAGTGGTAAAGAGCAGAATGGTTCTTGGGATAGTCTCCGATACTATGGTCCAGACATCCCTCTCGCCTTTTGCAGACTTTATGTTTGTGGAGTTTCCGAAGTTAAGGGTGATAGTATCGATGGTTCTCCAGACTATTCTCTGAAATATAGGTTGGTCAAGGTGATACAGATGATACTTATAGGCCCTTCTTTCGGCGATATACTTTTGTACTTCCTGTACATCCATGTTTCTCATTTTCGTAGTTTCTGCTCTAAGTGCTTCTTCAATCTGAGCCTTAGTGGTTGCTTCATTGGTTGCATTAAAGAGTACGGAGAAAATGAATATCAAGATGATATACATTACTATTCCGTAGAAAATTCTTTTTGCAGCATACTTCCAGTACATATTTTTTCACCCCGACTTCCGTTTATAAAAAATAAGTTGCATTATTATTTTCTTTTTATCAATGGTTTACAAGTCTTTTTATTAAAAGAGTGGCACCCTGTAGCTAGAGTGCCACCCCTCATCATAAAATAGTAATAGTAAGAATTTAATCAGAATATAACTAAAGAAGAGGATTCTACTGCAGGAGCTTCATTAAGAAGCTGTCCTTCAACAACTAGTGTGTAACTTCCGGCGGTAAGGTTCTTTGTATCCGCTCCGGAGATAGTTACTTCAAAGGTGCCTGTGGATACGTACTTTGCAGTATAGGTAATTTCCTTATCCTTTGTTATGAAAATGAGATTTACCTTTGCTTTTGAATCAGCTAATTTTGCTACATCAGAAGGATACTCTACTGTTGAAAGTTTAACTGTTACCTTTACGTCCTTGCCTTTTGATGCTGTTGCAGGAACTTCTATCTTATCAATTCTGGTTCTTGTAGTTGCGAAGTACTTGTTCCAGTAACCTGCTTCGTAAGGATATGATTCATCCCTGAAAGCTGTAAGTTCTGCGAAGTTGTTTGTAGTATCAAACTTCGATAGGTAGAAAGGACCGTTGGATATGTAAGCATGTCCGTAAGTATCAATGAACTTTATAGCTGCTTCATAGTTGCTTACTGCATCGGCTGCTGTCATGTAATCTTTTACTGATGCCGGAACATACTTTGCTGATTTCATTTCTTCAAGTTTGGCTTTTATATCTGCAACACATTTTGGACTGAGAGCATCGATCTCTGTGAAAGCTGGATCTGAACTGAAGCTGTAAACTGTACCGGATTTGCTTCCTTCGGCAACCAATTTGGCCATTGCTTCTGCAATTTCCCAGGAAACACTTACATTGACTCCAGCCGGAGTAAGCTTAAGCCATGGAGCTCCTGTTGCGGCAACTCTGTCCGGATCAAGCGGGAAGTTGAAATCAAAATAAACGGTTATAGTGTTGTCTCTGTTTACCACATAACCTTTAAAGGTTTCCATCTGCGATCTTGCCAACGATTCGTATGTTGGTTCATAGTACTTGTCGTTTGCTCCGTCTTTATTCATCCATTCTACAAGGAAAGCCTGAACATACATGATGTCTGCAATTCCTATAGGTCTTCCGCTGTGCCATTTTCCAAATTTAAAGGAGTAAGTTGCTTTGGAGAAAGATGTAACGCCTGGGCCAACTTTTTCCCATTTCTTGGTCATGGAGTTATACTTTATTGCATCGGCAGGAACTTGCAATGTTCCAACAAGCTTATCTCCCTTCATTTCTACCTTTGTGACAACGTCTTTTCCGAAAGCTCTGTAAGCAGTATCTTTTGCACTGTTTGGGGCTTCAAAATATGATGAATCATACAAAGGATCAGAGATAACCTGTGAGTATGTATCGCTGAACCCATCTACTCCGATAGGATCCCATGCGCTCATGAAAAGTGATCCTTTTGCTGAATACTGGGTAAGTCTGAGAACTTTCTGACCGTTTGAATCCGGTTTTACATCAGCTGTTATATGGGCCCATCTGTTAAGACCGTCGCCCAATCCGTAAACGACTCTGTTATTGAATCTGTCTTTGTTGGCCGCAAAATACTGATCCTGATATGCAAGGTATATTCTTGCAGAGTCTTCAAGTCCGAGTTCTGTGGCTCTGAGGTTGTCGGTCCAGTACTCTTCTTCTGTAAGGAAGAGACCGTTAAATATCTTCTGGCTGAGAGCATCGATTTCGTCCTGCTTATAGTTCCAGAATTCCGGAACTGCTCCGCCTGCCATGTAACCGTACCATGGTGAGTACATCTGTGCTATTGTTATATCCCAGAAAGCTCTTGTGGCTCCTGCTCCCCAACCTTCAGTGTAAAGACCCCATTCATAATCTGCGGGATCTCCATTGTATGCCAGCTTGACGCACTTGGATCTGTCGTATTCAAGTCTTTCAACCTTTATACCGGATTTTTCAATCTGATCTGCTATGTATCTTCCGGCCTTGAGTCTGCCCTGAGGATCGTCGACTCTTATAAGGAACTTTATGGTAACCGGTTTGTTGTTATACATCCACCAGCCGTCTTTCTTAACAAGTTTGCCTTTGTTTTCGGCAAGTGCGGCCGCCTTCTCCATAGCTGCATTTATATCTGTTATAGCTTTCTTTTCATTTCCCTGAGCTGTCATTCCGTACTTGGTAGCTATAAGGTTGTACTTGTATGTGCCGGGCTGACCTGGGGTCATAGGTGTGAACATTGCTCCGCCTGCTCCGCCAAGTATTTCGTCAACTAAGTATTTTCTGCTTATAAGAAAGTTAAGTGCAAATCTTATTTCTTTCATGGCAAGAGGATTAAAGAACGTTTCGCCGCTCTTTACAGTCCATGTGTAGGGTGCTGCGTTAGGAATCGGGTTAACCATAAGCGACCATGATCCTGAAGGAATGGTGTAGGTTGATAACTTATCCTTGTCTGCCTTTGCCAATCCATTATACTGAGGACCATCTACACCATAGAAAAATATATCTGTTTTGCCTTCTACAGCATCTTTAAGACCTATTGCAATATCCATCTTTACATCGATGTATACCTTGTCGACGATAGGTCCTTTTACTGCGAAGGAAAGAACTGTTGCCAACAACATTGCAAAAACCAATAGTTTCTTCACTCTGAATTCCCCCCTTTACCGTTTTCGGTATTTTGAGTATTTAGGAACTGAAAACAACCTCATTAAATATGTATTTAAGTAAAAAAGAATAGTTTTATTTTTAAGATTATAATAGTTTATTTTACATCAAATTAAAAGTGACTAAAGTCATATAAGATTTATTTGAAATGCCTTTCGTAACAAAACAAAAGGAAAAAAGTAATGGTTTTTATCATGTATTTTATTATAACATATAAAAAATCTATTATCAAATAATTAAATACGAAATTAAACAAAGAAAACACACCATACTGAAAAATTTTTCATAGTATTACCGAAAATTGAACTTAAAATAAAAAATATACAACCAGAATGAGATTTTTTAGGTAAGTTCATGTGGTAAAATATTTTATCGGAGGTGAAGAAATGCCTGATTTTCTAACTCACATGATTTTTGGAAAAGATGTTTCAGCAAGTAATATAAAGGAAGAAAAGATGTTTAATCTCGGTCTGATGGGACCAGACCCGTTTTTTTATGTTACAGATAACAAGCAATATGTCGGTTTTGGTCACAGACTGCACGACGAGAGGAATGAGGAGTTTATGAAAAAATTATGCCGTACAAACAGCGATTTTGGTTTGGGTTTCAGGCTTCATTTTTTTCTTGACGATATTTTTCATCCTCTTATAAATAGAATATGTCCTGACGATAAGAGTCACAAGACGCTTGAAAGAGACTTGGATGCATTTTTTATCAGGGAAGTGTGGAATAAGGATCATAAAAATTACAGGTACGACGATTACTTTCCGCAGGCTTTAAAAGATGAGTTTATAGTAGGAATAAATAATGCCATAAAGGTATCTTATAGTGAGGAACTGGATTTTGCAAAAGTTTTTTCCTGTTTCAGAAAAAATATGAAATCGCTTTATGATAATTATCTGTTTATGATGTTTGTGTCATATCCCATAAAGTTTTTTTCTCTAGGAAGAATGAGCTATACTCATTTTTATACCTTTAATGCACCTCCAAAGGAAAAAATTGAAAAACTTGGCTTCATAGAGTTATGGAAAAAAGCACACGAGCAGGTTCATACTGTTTTAAACCAGGGGGATGAAAAATGTCAGGAAAGCTTATAGTAACTGTCGGGCCTATGTATTCAGGAAAAACTTCGGAGCTTCTTTCTTTTGTGGAAATATATTCGTTGGGTAAAAAGAAGTTCAAGGCTTTTAAACCCGCTCTTGACAGCCGTTATGATGAGATGTGTATAGTATCACACACCAATGCCAAGGTTCAGGCAATAGCTATAAAATCTCCCAAGGAAATTTTTAAGCATATTGACGGAGATGAAAAAGCAGTATTTATTGATGAAATACAATTTTTGAGTAAGGATTTGGAAGGAGTTGTAATAGAACTGATAGCCAGGGGAATTCATGTATATTGTTCAGGTCTTGATCTTAGTTATAAGAACAACTCTTTTGAAACTACAGCCGTCATAATGGCTCATGCGGACGAGGTAATCAAAAAGAAGGCGGTATGTCATGAATGCGGCGAGTATACAGGTTCAATTTCTTATAAACTTGTTGATAACGACAGTGAAATAGATGTAGGCGGATTTGAAAAGTATATTGCCGTATGCCGTGACTGTTATCGTAATTTGAAGAAAAAAGAAGAAGAAATGAAAAATTCAAAGCTACAAAAATTATTTTAGCCTTCTCACCGGAGAAGGCTTTTTTTATACTCATCTTTCAGTAAGGCCATCACATAAGCATCTTCAAGCTTTCCCTTTATAAGGTCTCTCTGGCGTAGCAGTCCTTCATAGGAGTAACCGCATTTTTCTAATACTCTTATCGAAGCTTTGTTTTCGGGAGATATAAAAGCTTCTATTCTGTTTATCCCGATCTTCATAAAGGCATATTCTGTAACTGCTTTAACGGCTTTGGTGGCGTATCCCTGATTCCAAAACCTTCTTTTTATATCATAGCCAATCTCACATCTTTCGCTGTCAAAATCGAAATCTCCGAGGCAACAGACTCCTACTGATTCTTCTGAACTTCTGTCATGAATAATCCAAGTTATTTCTTCTCTTTCGGCAAACTCTTTTGCATACCTTTCAATATAGCTTTTAGCCTGTTCGCAGTCTGTCATTATCGGAAATATATCGTACATAACAACTTCTTCATTGCCAAATATTTCAAAAATATCTTTAAAATGTTTGATCAAAGGTTTTTCCAATACAAGCTCATCTATATATATAACTGGAAAGCTATCCGGGAAAATCATACTATACCTCCTATATTAAAAAGCTTGGGTCTCTTCTTAGATAGTAAAAATAATAGCATATAAAATATTTTTTTAAAACGGAGCATAAAGAAAATGACCTTAGTCACATTACTTAAGTAATTGAAATATTGCTTTTGTCATAATTTTTGATGACATCGCTCACTATGAAAAGAATGTTAATATGGTTAAAATTTTTGTTAAGTCGGTCTGTTTAGATCGAAAAAAGGTATTCAAGGAGGATAGATATATGAAAAAGGTTTTGGGAGTAGCCCTTATAATTATGCTTGCTGTATTTTCGCTTGCTGCACAGAAAGGGCCTATAGCAGACAAAGTGCAGTTTGGTTTTAAAATGCAGGAAGAAATAGGTCTTAAAGATGCTGCTGAAGGTATAACAGATGTATTTCTATGGGGAGTAACAGGTCCTACATTCAACGGATTGGACAAAGCTACGAGAGATAAAATAGAAGCTTACAGTGTTCCTTCCGGATCATGGTCTCTGGAGCTTAACCCTTATCCGAACAAAGCTCCTTATATTGTAAAAAATAACGAAGGCCAGTTCTTTAATCCTTTTGCTATTCAGAAAGTAAGATATGCACTTAACTTTCTTGTAAGCAGAAAGTATATAGTTGATGAAATTCTTGCCGGAACAGGTTCGCCTATGTATAACATGGCTACACCAGGCTGGCCGAGCAGCTATAAGTATGAACTTCTTTCTTCAAAGTTCGGGTTCACCGCTGAAGGCAATGAAAAGAAAGCTTTAAAAGACATTGAAGATGCAATGAAAGAAGCCTCTAATCTTCCTGAGCTCAAGGGAAAGCTTGTAAGGAAAAGTGATTTCTGGTATTACAACAATCAGCCGGTAACTTTGAAGTTCCTTATAAGAGTCGATGATCCTAATGGAAGACTCAGAGTGGGAGAGTATGTTTCAAATCAGATAGAAAAAGCCGGTATAAAAGTAGACAGGCTGAAATGGGAAAGAGCTAAATGTATAAACGTAACAAGAGGTACCAATCCTTCAGATTATCAGTGGAGTATGTACACTGAAGGCTGGGGTTCAGGTGAATTTTATTCATACTGGGATCAGATTTCTTGTCAGATGTATGCACCATGGTATGGTCAGATGCCGGGAAATCAGATAGAAGGTTATTGGCAGTATGAAAACGAACACCTTGATGAGATCTCAAAGGCCGCTTATACCGGAAAGTATCTTACAGAGGAAGATTACTGGAAACTTGCTCTTGAGACGGTTGAGATCGGAATGAGAGAATCAGTCAGAATATATCTTGTATCGCAGGATCAGTACTATGCAGCCAACAAGGACAGATTTGAAAACAGATTTCTTATAGATCTCGGAGCAGGTATAAAGCCATGGGCATTTTTCAGCGCTGATACCAAGGATAACGTTCTGAAAGCTACACATTTTGCTTCAAGAGGTTCGTTATTTGCAAGCGCATGGGATCCAATAGGAACAGAAGGATTTTCAGACCAGTTTATTAACGATATAGCAAGTAACACATGGGCACAGGGAAGAGAAAGCAATCCAAGTAACGGAAGCGATTTTTCTTATATGATCAGTTGGAAGGACGTCGAGACCAAAGTAGTTATAGGTAAAGACGGAGAACTTGAAGGACAGTTGGTAGTTCCTTCGAATGCAGTTCTTTACAATCCTCTCAAAGGAAAATGGGAAAATGTACCTGCAGGAACAAAGGCTTACAGTAAGACAACATACACGATAGTCCCCAACAAATGGCATCACGGAAGAGAAACAACATGGG
>CALMRR010000191.1 GCA_937871925.1 uncultured Petrotoga sp. | reverse complement strand
ATAAAAAAATATGTAAAGATAGATTAAAAAAATGTCCGTGAAGATATACGCAATCTTAAAATAAGAGCTATATTAATGCTTGAAGAAATCATCGAAATGGGTGGATTTTTCAATGCTGTTGAGCAAGGAATGTTTGTAGACAATGGTTTTTATCCTGAAAGAATGGGAGATGGAATAGTAAGACAGAAAGACGGAGGAATAGGTGCCGGAACTGTTGTTCCTAGAGATCAAGATTATATGGCACCGGTATGTGAACATTTCGGATACAACAATCTTCCTGCAGGGTTGGTAAAAGACTGTGATCCGGTAGGCGGATGCACTCTTTGTAACCATAATAAGATCAAGTTTCTTAATGAACTGGATGAAGATGACAATGTAGAGAAGCGATTGCAGGATATACGCGAGTACAGAAAAAAAGATCTTATAAAGCCTGAAACGGAATGGAGTTATGACGGAGTTATACAGATAGACATGACCATACCGGAAAGTTCCGAATATGCAGAAGCTGCGGCAATTGAAATATGTCGTAAAATGGGTCTTGAGGATCCCGAGGTTATTAGTATGAAGGTTCTCCATCCCAGCGAAGGAACGTATGTTGAACTTAAAGGGAAAGTACCTTTTTTTATTAACAAGAAGGATCTTGTACTTCCCAAAAAAACAGAAGCGCTTTCCGAAGATGTACTTTTTGACTTCTGCAAAAAGAGAGTAATAAAGGTTGTGGCAGGTACTGTGGGAAACGATGAGCATAACGTTGGACTGAGGGAGATCCTTGATATAAAGCATGGAGGAATAGAAAAATACGGTATAAAGTATGTTTATCTTGGAACCAGCGTTCCTCCGGAAAAGATGATAGATTCTGCAATAGAAGTCGGTGCCGATGCTGTGCTTGCTTCCATGATAGTTACTCATAACGATATACACATCGCAAACATGAAAAAACTTAACGATATTGCTGTAGAAAAGGGAGTAAGAGATAAGCTACTTCTTATCGTAGGTGGAACACAAATTTCTAACGATATGGCTATGGAGAACAGTATGGATGCAGGTTTTGGTAGAGGAACCAAGGGTGCGCATGTTGCTAGTTTTATTGTGAAAAATATGATGAAAAACTCTTAGTAACAAAAAACCG
>CALMRR010000190.1 GCA_937871925.1 uncultured Petrotoga sp. | reverse complement strand
ATAAAGTACTACCGTGTGGACTATACAAGATCAGATGGCAATCCTGAAACTATAACCAAAGAAAATGTAAGCGTAAATACCTTCTCTGTCAGCAATGCTCTTACAGATGCTTCCGAAAGGACTATAAGTGTTTTGGTAACGGATCTTGCGGGAAATTCAAAAAGCTATTCTTACAAAGTAAAAAAATAACTTTTATCCAAAAATATGCTCCCCTTAGAAGCAAACTTCTCAGGGGAGCTTTTTAAAACCATTTTTTCTTTTTGAAATAAAAAAACATTCCAAAGCCTATCAAAAGCATAATTGAGGCAATCAGTACGACAGAAAGTCTTGAATCTAGTCCCGGTAGATATTTGAAGTTCATTCCGTAAAAACCAGTTAAAAAAGATAGAGGCATGAATATAGTGGATATCATCGTAAGAACTTTCATTATCTGATTCATCCTGTTGCTTACGTTGGAAAGATAAACATCAATCATCCCGGAAAAAATATCCCTGTAAGTTTCTATTGAATCGATAACCTGAACGGTATGGTCATATACATCTCTGAAATAAAGAATGGTTGATTTTTTTATAAGATCGTTGTCAGCATGGGTCAGGAGAGACATGACTTCCCGTAGCGGCCATACGGCTTTACGCAGGTACAGCATATCACGCCTTGATCTGTCTATAATTTTTAGTGTTTCCCCAGTGGCGTTGTCTGTGAGAAGCTCTTGCAGAAATTCGATGTTATCCTCTATTTTTTCCAGTATATTGAAGTAGTTATCTACTATTGCATCTATAATAAGGTATGCAAGATAGTCAGTCTGCAGCTTTCTTGCTTTAGATTTGCCGGAAGAAATTTTTTGTCTTATATTTTCAAAAACATCTCCTTTTTTTCCTTCCTGAAAGGTGATGACAAAATCCTTTCCTAAAATAATGCTCACCTGCTCTATGCATGGAGTGCTGGTTTGTTCATCGAAACTGAGCATTTTCAGAACCATATATATATAGTTGTCATACTCTTCTAGTTTTGAACGCTGGTCAGTATTTGAAATGTCCTCCAATGTGAGAGGATGGATTGAAAACATTTCTCCTATGGCAGATATAGTATCATTATCAGTTATATCTTCAACATTTATCCATTTAATGGTTTGCTCGTGCATAGAGCTTTGGATTTGAGTAATGCTGTCTGCATGAACGGAGCTGTAGAACTGTTCAGAGTATTCTATTAGTTCAATATTAATGTTTTTTTCATTGCTATCAATCAAGACGGGCACCTCCGGCATTAAGATATGAATATATTTATAAAAAGTTAATCACGAAGAAAAATTAATTATGTCTAATTATATCGGATTATTTTATTGATTTTTTAAAAGGAGGAAGTATGATCTACAAAGATATTGAGCTATCAGACAAACCAATTTTTGAAGGTTATTGTAATATTGTTCCGAACGAGCTTTCCGACTATGTTTTTACAACTTTGTTTATGTGGAAGGATACCTATAATATAAAGTATACCATTTTTAAGGATTGGCTGGTTATGAGAATGGCGCTTCCCATGGAAAAAGAGATCTTTCTTATGCCAAAGGGGAAAGGCGATATTAAAGAAGTAATGAATTTTATCGAGCAACAGTCTAAAGATATGGACATACCGTTCAGAATTTTTGCGGTTTCGGCTGCCGAAAAACAGGCCATAGAAGAATCTATGCCCCAAAGATACAGCATAACACCATGCAGAGACTACTTTGACTATGTCTATTCGGTAAAAGATCTTATATCTCTTTCCGGAAAGAAGTATCATGGCAAGAAAAATCACCTGAATACTTTTATGGCCAATGATGGGATTTCATATGAAAACATCTCCTCCAAAAATCTGGACCAGGTAGTCCAGGCAGAAGAAGAATGGTGTAAAAAACATGATTGTGAGAAAGGAGAAACGGATCTGAAGAGTGAAAAGATTGCCATATTCCGAGCTCTGGAAAACTTTGACAAGCTTGGACTTACTGGAGGCATACTCAAAATTTCAGGAAAAATATCAGGATTTACTTTTGCCGAACCTGTATCCGGCGATACGGTTCTAATACATATCGAAAAGGCCGATCCCGATACTAAAGGAGCTTACACAGCGATAAATCAGGTTTTTCTTGAAAAGCAATGGCAGCATATGAGTTATGTTAAC
>CALMRR010000189.1 GCA_937871925.1 uncultured Petrotoga sp. | reverse complement strand
AATCTCACCGGTACCTATTGCCGCAAGATCTCCGTCACCCTGATATGTAAAAACTATTCTGTCGGGTCTTGCCCTTTTCATTCCTGTAGCCACAGCAGGTGCTCTTCCGTGAGGGGCTACGGTGCCGTCAACATCAAAAAACTCATATGAAAAAACTGAACATCCAACAGGAGCTACCATAAGTGTTTTTCCCTGTATTCCAAGCTCATCTATTACTTCAGCAACAAGTCTGTGTATTATGCCGTGGTGACAACCCGGACAGTATGTAAACTCTTTTTGGGTTAAAGATTTTGGACCTTTGTATCTTTCTGTATATGTCATATGAATAATCCCTCCTTTAAACCAGTTCCATCAATTTATCAAATATTTCTGTGGGAGTAGGGACCATTCCGCCCATTCTTCCATAAAACTTAACGGGGCATCTTCCCTCTACTGCAAGCCTTACGTCCTCAATCATCTGACCTGCGCTCATTTCTACTGTAAAGAAAAGTTTGGTTTCCTTTTTTGCCCACTTTGCTAATTCTGCATATGGAAATGGCCATAATGTTATAGGTCTGAATACTCCGGCTTTTATTCCTTTATTTCTTGCCATCTTTGCAACAGACTTTGCTATTCTGCCTATAGTACCGTAGGATACTATGACAACTTCGGCATCATCCATCATATACTCTTCATACATTTTTTCATTTTTTTCCATCTCAGCATACTTTTTCTGAAGGTTAAGATTCATCTTTTCAAGCCCTACAGGATCTATATTAAAAGAAGTAACCTTATGTGCTTTTCGTTCAAGTTCAGTTCCCTGAAGAGCCCAAGAAGAATGCTTCTCAAGTTTTTCAAGGTTGCTGAAATCAGGAAATTCAACAGGCTCCATCATCTGTCCCAAAAGACCGTCAGCCAACAGAAGAACCGGATTTCTGTACTTATCAGCCTTATCAAAGGCTTTTACAGTAAGCTCAACAGCTTCCTGCAAAGATTCCGGACCGTATACCAAAAGTCTGTAATCTCCGTGTCCGCCACCCTTGGTAGCCTGAAAGTAATCACACTGTGCGGGCTGTATGTCTCCAAGTCCCGGACCTCCTCTTACAACGTTGACAAAAACTGCCGGAAGTTCGGCTCCTGCCATATAAGACATCGACTCCTGCATAAGTGAGAAACCCGGTGATGATGTTGAAGTAAGTGATCTTTTACCGGTACAAGCTGCTCCGTATATCATATTTACAGCAGCAACTTCGCTTTCAGCCTGTAAAAATACTCCATTAACCTCTTTTTCCGGCATTCTTCTGGCCATATATTCCGGCAACTCACTCTGTGGAGTTATAGGATATCCAAAATATAACCTACAGCCAGCTCTTATAGCTGCTTCTGCTATCGCTTCTGTTCCTTTGACCATAACTTTTCCGCTCATTTTAGTACCCCCTTGATTACGCGCTGGTTTTTACAACTATACATACATCAGGACACATTCTGTAACAAAAGCCGCATCCTATACACTCCTGCGGTTTTACAACTTCAGAGTAATGGTAGCCTTTGCTGTTATAGTTTTTTGAAAACTCCAAAACTTTTTTCGGGCATACATTTATGCAGAGCCCGCAGCCCTTGCATCTCTCCTGGTCAATGATTGTCAGGTTTTTATACTCCATGGGCCAATACCTCCTTTATAAAAAGTATCTGATTTGTACTTAAATTACCATTCTGTCTTCATGAATCTTTTTATTTCGAACCTTTCGTTCAGGGTCTGAAGATCCTTTCGGTCCTCGCTAACCATAGTAAACGCAACAGGTATGTTTTTGCTCTGCGACACTCTCATTACCATCTTTTCACCGAGGGTAAGATCGCCCTGGCTGGTTTGTTCTATAATGTTCGTGTTGCATATAAGATAGCTCACATTTATTCTGGCTTTTTGAGATAATCTGTCTATATGCGAGGATATTTTTTCTTCACAGTCCGTAAACGGTCTCATGGTATTAACTACGAAATAAACAGCTGTATCAGCATTTTGCAGAAAATTATTTAGCGAGCCGATTACCATTATTCCGTCGTCATTTCCTCCCACGTCAAGAATTATCTTATACTCAGGATTGCTTATATATCCTCCCACTGCCGGTGAGATGATAGGAAGATCCGCATTAAGATAGATCTTGGGAGGAAGAATAACCT
>CALMRR010000188.1 GCA_937871925.1 uncultured Petrotoga sp. | reverse complement strand
TGCACTAGGTGCAATTTTTATGGAAGGTCTCATCTTTATTTTACTTACAGTGCTAGGAGTAAGGACCAAAATTACCAATGCGATGCCCAAAACAATAAAAATTGCAACAGGAGCAGGCATCGGCCTTTTTATAGCCTATATTGGGCTTAAAGGAGCAGGCATAGTTGTAAGTGATCCGGCAACATTTGTAACTTTGGGGAATATGACTTCTCCGCAAGCACTTACAGCTGTCTTCGGCCTTATAATAATTGCCGTACTTTTTGCTCTCAAGGTTCCAGGGTCTGTTATGATAGGAATACTTGCAGCAACCATTTTTGGTGCTTTTATGGGCATAACCAAGATTGACGGTATTGTTGGCCCTATACCTGATATATCTCCTACTTTTATGAAGCTTCAGTTTAATTGGGAGTCTATTATCAGTCCCACATTCTGGATGGTGGTTCTTACATTCTTCTTCGTTGATTTTTTCGATACGGCTGGTACTTTGACCGGTTTAGGACATTCTGCAGGCTACACAGACAAAGAAGGTAACCTTCCAAGATCGGAAAGAGCATATCTTGCTGATTCCTTTGGAACATTCATCGGAGCAATTTTTGGTACTTCCACATGTACAACTTACATTGAAAGCGGCGCAGGAATTGCACAGGGTGCCAGAACTGGTTTGGCTTCAGTATTTACATCTGCTTTCTTGCTTCTGATGGTGTTTTTTTCACCTCTGGCTGCTGCAATTCCTTCTGCAGCAACAGCACCTGCACTTATTTTTGTAGGTTCGCTCATGGTTATGAGTCTTAAGGAAATAGAATGGGAAGACACGACAGAAGGGCTTCCAGCATTTATTACCATGGTAAGTATGCCTTTGACCTACTCTATCGCTACTGGAATTACTTTGGGAATGATTTTTTATCCTATAATAAAACTGTTCACCGGAAAGTATAAACAAGTAAACGTAATGACTTGGATTTTAGCAGCTTTGTTTATACTCTACCTTATCTTCCTTCATTAAAAATTTACTTCCACAAAATCATCTGATTTTGTGGAAGTATTTTTTATCTGAACATCATATTGGAAAAACCAAGGTTAGGATTGCTTATACTTCTTTTGTTTATATTAAGTATCTTCTCGTCCCCGTTAAGTGATTTTATACGTATAGTCTTACGACTCAGATCATGATGAGTTTGTATCTTACGTATCGTTGCACTGGAGCTTCTCATTACCAAAGATTCTGTTATGGCAGTTCCTTTAAGGAACTTTACTCCCTTAAGAAAATCTCCATCCGTTACCCCCGTTGCTGCAAATATTACGTCGTCGCCACCTATAAGATCATCAGTATAATAAATCTTATCAAAATTCCAACCTTCTTTTTCAAATCGTTCTCTTTCAGCACCGTCTTTGGCCCAAAGTTTTACCTGCATCTCTCCGTTAAGAGTCTTCATAGCCGCTGCAGCAAGTATTGCTTCCGGAGAACCTCCTATACCTATATAAATATCTACTCCGGTATCCGGCATTGCAGTGGCAATTGCAGCAGCAATATCTCCATCACCTATGAGTTTGATCCTGGCACCGACTTTTCTTATTTCCTCTATTATAGGATTATGTCTGTCACGGTTGAGAACTACAACTGTTATTTCACTTATTGGCACTCCGAGAGCGGCAGCGGCGATACGAAGATTTTCTCTTATTGAAGCATTGATATCAAGGCGACCTTTCAGTTCCGGCCCAACGGCAAGTTTGTAAGAATAAAACGTAGGAAGGTAAGCTATCTTTCCTCTTTCGGCTGCGACCATAACTGATACTGCATTCGGCAAACCGTACGAAACAAGTCTTGTTCCGTCGACAGGATCCACAGCTATATCCAGTTCAGGTGAGTCGTCGGCCCAGCATCCAACATGTTCTCCTATGTACAACATAGGAGCCTCATCCTTTTCTCCTTCACCTATTACAATGATTCCTTTCATATCCATGTAATCAAGCATTCCTCTCATGGCATCTACTGCAGCTCCATCAACAGCCTCTTTGTTCCCAAAACCAAGATAAAGACTGCTTGTTAATGATGCAGCTTCTGTTACTCTTACAAGATCCAGAGTGATCTCCGGATAGTTGAGCTGTTTCACTTTTAAAAACCTCCCCTTGATGGTATAATTGTAGTGAGTACCCAAATACCCAACTATATTTTCATGTTGAAAAAAATAAACTTCTTTTTACAACTTAATTATAAACTAAAAACTGATAAAACTGAAATTAATATTTCCAATAAAAAGATGGTTTAACCACAAAATTAGCCCGGGGGTGCAAATAAATGGATGTAAAAGTATTAAAAGACCAATTATTAAGAAAGAAAGAAACTGTATGGAAGAAACGAAAGATTGAAGAAATAAATGAGTACTGCAAGAGCTATGCTGAGTTTATGGATAACTCAAAAACTGAAAGACTATCTGTAAAAAATATTATAGCTTTATTAGAAAAAAATGGTTATAAGTCCTTTGAATCTATTAAGAAAACCGGTAAACTCCCCAAAAATGCCAAAGTATACTTTTCTAATAGAGGAAAATCTCTTTTTGCCATACGAGTAAAAGGAGATATTAAAAACGGAGTAAATATAGTGGGGGCACATGTTGATTCACCACGCCTTGATCTTAAACCAGAACCTATTATTGAAGATTACGAGATCGCTATGGCTAAGACACATTACTATGGTGGAATTAAAAAGTACCAATGGCTCAATATTCCTCTTCAGATGTACGGAACTATAGTCAAAAAAGATGGCTCAATTATTGATATTTCAATTGGGGATAAGCCCGAAGATCCCATATTTGTTATAAGCGATCTGCTTCCTCATCTTGATAGGCGAGAAGGCGATGTAAAAAAAGTTTTTGAAGCAGAAAAATTAAATATACTTTTGGGTTCCATTTCTGTAAGTTATGACGAAGATATTAAAGAAGGAGTCAAGCTTAATGTGCTTAAAATCCTTAATGAAAAGTACGGTATAGTTGAAGAAGATTTTATTAGTGCGGAAATAGAAGTTGTTCCGGCTTTCAATTCAAGAGACGTTGGACTTGACAGGAGTCTTATTGCTTCTTACGGACACGATGACAGAGTATGTGCCTACACTGCTCTTTCAGCTATTATTGAAGCTGAACCAAAGTTTAAATCCTCTGCGCTTATAATCGCTGACAAAGAAGAAATAGGAAGTGAAGGGAATACCGGATCAAAAAATCATTACTGGATAGGAATACTAAAGGAGCTTCTCAGCCTACAAAAAGAAGAAGTTTCCTTAGCCATTGAAGAAACCTTAAGAAATTCTGTTCTTTTATCAGCTGATGTTTCTGCAGCAGTTGATCCAAACTTCAAAGATGTTCACGACCTTACCAATGCACCTAAGTTAGGATACGGTATAGTAATAACCAAGTACACTGGCAGTGGTGGAAAAGGAGCAACAAACGATGCAAATGCTGAACTTGTTGGAAAAATAAGAAAAATTCTTAATGACTCCAATGTTACATGGCAGACTGGAGAACTCGGCAGAACAGATCTTGGTGGAGGCGGTACCATAGCAAAATTCTTTGCAGAAAAGGGGCTTGACGTTATCGATGCTGGTGTTCCACTTCTTGGAATGCATGCACCGTACGAAATTGCTTCAAAGGCTGATATATACGAAACTTATCTCGCTTACAAAGCTTTTATGGAGAGTATGGATTGAAGCTTTATGCAGGCAACCCAATAAATGCCATTGAATTTATGAATGATGATTTAAACCTTATAATCAGCACATCACCCTGGTCTTTTAAAGACCAGGGAATGGCTGTTATAATAATTGATAAAAAAATAAAGCTTTACACCGGAGACCAAGCTTATGAGATAAATAGCGGATCACGTTTTCTTAATCTTAATGAGTACAAGCTCTGCTTCGGTTTCGGACATGACTGTTTGAACTACGATTTTTTCTTTATGAACTGGATCAAAAATACTGATCTAATAGTACTTTCTATCAATATTGAAAAAAAAGAAAATTATGAAAAATTCTTTGACCATATAGCTTCAAATATAAGTATTGTGAAAGTACCTACCTTGCTTCTATTCTGTATCGATGAAAATTTTTTTACAGCAATCTTTGATGAGAGTAACTCTTACAAAACTGAAAAAAACAACTATCAGCTCTACTGTTACACCGGAATACTTAAAAAAGAGAAACGATTAGTTCTTAAAGATAAGCATATCAGAGAACTTACGAGCAGCTTGAAGACTATACGCAAAAGGATTATAAATAACAAATGAGAAGCTATTTTAATAAAATAAGATGGCTCTTCCTAAAAAAGAAAGTTCTGAAAATTCTAGAAAAAATAAAAACTCCAGATTATGACCCACAAAAATTGAATATTGAAGTAATAAGAACCACCAACTTAAGATATATTTTAAATTCTATAAAAACAGGTCTTAACAGCGGTTGTATGCTTTTTTTTATAATATCTGGAAAAGAACTTACAGATAGCGAGCTTTTGATTATGGCAGAACTTTTTAACGCTTTTGGAGTCAATTTCATTTTAAGCGACCAAAAAAATCTCTATAGAATATATGAAAATTCAGTAAAAAAAATATCAGAATACGATAATATAAAATTACGATCTTTTTTTATTAAATCATTTAATATAAACTTTATACTTTTTGAAGATAGTATTTCTCCAGCGCAGATAATGAATCTTAAAATAAATAAAACAGATTTTATTTTTTTTGACAACCGTATTTCCGCAGTCACCATGAAGCTTTTTGCGGATTCGCTTTTTTGTTTCTGTACAAACGGAAATGAAATTGTCTCACCTCATATGATCTCCAACAATCAAGATACTAATATGATTTATAAAAGTATTCTTTCATTCGATTACACAATGCTTAACTCTGTCAAACGAAATTATATTACGTGGGATGAACAGATTATATCAGAGATTGAAAAGACTTTAAATACCTAATTTTCAATTTAAAAACCTGCGGCATAGTCGCAGGTTTTTTATCAAAACTCCTCTCTCATGAATGGATACTTAAAGTCATTTGGCGAAATGTATGTTTCTTTTACTGTTCGAGGGGATGTCCAGCGTAGTAGATTCAGATAGCTTCCGGCCTTATCGTTTGTCCCCGAGCCTCTGGCTCCTCCAAATGGCTGCTGACCAACAACTGCGCCTGTAGGCTTATCATTTATGTAAAAATTCCCCGCAGAGTTTTTAAGTATACTATGTGCTTTCAGAACAGCAAGCCTGTCTTTGGCAAATATTGACCCTGTAAGCCCATATAAAGACGTCCTGTCACAAATCTCCAGAGTCTCTTCGTACTTTTCATCAGGATATACATAAATCGTAAGCAGAGGGCCAAAAATCTCCTCCTGCATAGTCTTAAAAAATGGATCTTTTACAAGGACTGTTGTGGGTTCAATAAAGTATCCTACAGAATCATCGTACTTTCCACCGGTAATGATTTCAGCATCAGAATTACTTTTACAGTACTCTATGTACTCCTTTATCTTATCAAAAGAATTTTTATCAATAACGGCATTGACAAAGTTTCTAAAATCCTCAGGACTACCTGTACTTATATCACGTACCTGCTGGATAAGTTTTATCTTTATTTTTTCCCACAGGCTCTGGGGTATATATGCGCGTGATGCTGCAGAACACTTCTGTCCCTGATACTCAAAAGCTCCTCTTACCAATGCTGTTGCCACCGAATCGACATCAGCAGATTCATGAACAAAAATAAAGTCTTTTCCTCCGGTTTCACCTACAATTCGCGGATAAGTTCTGTATTTATCTATATTTTCACCTATTTTTCTATACATCCCATTAAAAACCTCTGTGGAACCTGTAAAATGTACTCCGGCAAAATCACGTTCAGAAAAGATAATTTCAGAGATCATAGAAGAATTTCCGGGAACAAAATTTATCACTCCTGCAGGAAGACCTGCCTCCATAAACAGTTTCATTATAAAGTAATTTGAATAAACTGCTGTCTGCGCTGGTTTCCATATCACGGTGTTACCCATGATAGCAGGAGCAGAAGGTAGATTTCCACCTATAGATGTGAAGTTAAATGGAGTAACCGCATATATGAATCCTTCTAATGGTCTGTATTCAAGCCTGTTAAAAGAACCGGGAGCAGAGAAAGGCTGTTCTCTGTATATCTGCTGCATATAAAAAGCATTAAACCTGAAAAAATCTATAAGTTCACATGCTGAATCAATCTCTGCCTGGAAAACATTTTTGCTCTGGCAAAGCATTGTAGCCGCATTCAACGTAGCTCTGTATGGTCCAGAAAGAAGATCTGCAGCCTTTTGAAAAATAAAAGCTCTTTCTTCCCAGTTAATGGATTCCCATGTTTTTTTAGCTTTCAAAGCTTCTTCTATCGCATATTTTACTTCCTGTGCACCGGCTTTGTGGTATACAGCAAGTTTGTGTTTGTGATCATGAGGCATACGGCATTCCCCAAGAGTTCCTGTTTTTATTTCCTTTCCGCCGATTATAAGAGGTATTTCCAGTAATGTATTTTTTAGTTCGGTTATTTTCTCAATTATTGCTTTTCTTTCAGGACTGCCAGGTGCATAGGAAAAAGTAGGCTCATTATAAGGCCTTTGAATAGATATGATACCATTGTCCATTAATATCCCCTCCATCAACTTTTATATATTCAAATTATACTACCGAAGGCTCAAACAACAATTCGCCTTTTTCAAACCGTTTATAATTAAGTTCAATATCAACACTCAACTTTTTACCAATAACCATTTCTGATATCAATTTACCAACCATAGGTGCAATCATAAATCCGTGTCCACTGAACCCACATGCCATGTAAAAATTTTCAACTTCATCGGCTTTACATATCAACGGCTGTCTGTCTTCAGTCATGGTATAAAGACCAGACCATTGTCTTACTACACGAAGATTCTTCAAGGGCGGAAGTAGCCATACGACCTTTTCAGCCATTTCTTCAAGGAATCTCCATGACGAGTTTATATTATAGTCTCTTGGTTCGGCAGGATCACCGTACCCCATTATAAAACTTCCTTGCGGAGATTGTTGACAGTAGATATTATATGAAAAAGACATAACCATAGGACCAAGAACTTCATTAACTGGATCTGTAACAAGTATCTGGTGGCGCTGAGGATATACAGGAATGTCAACTCCAGCCATCTTACCTATTTCTTTAGAATACCCGCCTGCTGCGTTTATCACAGTATCTGTGCTGATAAATCCTTTGCTTGTCTGAACTCCTTCTATTTTACTGCCTTTTCTTTTAATTGAAACAACCTCGGTATAAGTATTGAGTTCAGCTCCTAGAGAGATAGCCGCCTGTGCATAAGCATTTGTTACCAGAAAAGGGTTTGCATGCCCATCTTTTTCATAAAAAGCACCACCCAAAAGTTTTTCCGTATTCAAATAAGGGACTATTTCTCTAGCTTGTTCAGGAGTAATTATTTTTGAAGCTATTCCGAGAGAATTCTGAAGTTCAACATTCTTTTTAAACTGATTCATTTCTTTTTCCGTATACGCAAGAAGAAGGTAGCCTTTCTGCTTGAGTTCTATATCTCTTTTCGTATGGAGGATATCGTTCATGTTTTCTAGTATCTCCATACTCTTTTGTGCCAGTAGACAGTTCATTTTTGTCCCCCACTGTTGCCTGACTCCTGCTCCACATCTCCCAGTAGATCCGCTTGCAAGAAAACTTTTTTCAATAAGAACTACATCGCTGATGCCTTGTGATGCGAGGTTATAGGCTATCGAACAACCTACAACTCCTCCTCCTATGACAACTACATTCGCTTTATTTTTCATCCGTATCACCTGTTAATTCACCCAAAGCTATTCCTCCAATCGGCGGACGAACCTTTGACGGAATAATTTCATCAATACTTTTTCCTGTAATTCGTGATATTTCCCGTGCTATTATAGGAGTGCATGTTTTCCCCTGACATGGGCCCATTCCACATCTTGTTATTCTTTTAATTTCTTCAAGAGTTGTAAAACCTTCTTTGATAATACTGCGGATCTCCTCAACTGTAATATCTTCACACCGGCATATTATAGTTTTATTTTCCATCTGAATCAACCACCCTTACGGCTCTGGCCTCATAGATATACTCGCGGTCAAGCTCTATTCCTAAAAGATAGGTTTTATCGTTAATCTTCCCGTCTCTAACTTCAACTACTTTTGCTTTACAAAGTTCTTTACCTTCTCTGGAAAGAGCAATAACCTCATCTCCAACCGCCGGAACAGGAAGAAGTTCATATGCCATTTTCAATACGGCTTTTCCAGATGATTTTGACAGATCAACCACAAATATTGCCAGTCCAGGACATTTGACTACACATGAAGCACACCCGTTACACTTATCAAAATCAACCCTCGGAATATCGTTTATATCAGACATATGCATTATTGCTTTTATTGGACAGCTATAAACGCAAGGGTCACATGGGATTCTCTGAAAACATTCTATCATTGCAAACGGTCCTTTTTCTTTTCTTATATCGGATGGAAGTTTTTCCATGTACTCTTCTTTACAAGCTACTCCGTTTTTTTTAAGCATTTTTTATCACCACAGCTCTGGATAATCCTTTTCTTATTTTCTCGCCAAAAGGTCCTGCTCTAAGCTCAGTTAATGCTGACTA
>CALMRR010000187.1 GCA_937871925.1 uncultured Petrotoga sp. | reverse complement strand
AAGAAAATCTAACTGATCTCTTTTTTTACTTTCTGGCTGTATAGATGTGCATATCTTGTCGGTTCAGGAAGTCGGTACTTTGTAATGGACATCTGTGAAAGTTTTATTGCCTCTTCCAAAGAGATTAGATTTCCACAGGATATATAGATAGGCTTGGTTTTCTCCTTTGAGCACATACTCATTCCTATTATACTGTCATTCGGATGTTTTGTATACACGTTATCGTAAATCGGATTCTGCGAAAACTTTTCTTTTGCAGGTTCAACGGTTATTCCGTAAAGGAGGGACTTTCCTATTCCTATAGTAGGTCTTTCAATAAAAAAAGAAGCATGGCTTGCAATTCCCAATCTTCTTGGATGGGCTACACCATGACCATCGAACATCACTACATCTGGCACATTTTTTATTTTCTCCCATGCTTTTAGAAATGCAGGAAGCTCTCTAAATGCAAGGTATCCCGGAATATAAGGCATAGAGACCTCAACAGATGAATAACTGTACTCAATAAGTTCCAACGAAGGAAATGCAAGACAAACAACTATTCCAACTGCTTTTTCTCCCATAAAAGAAACATCTACCCCTCCGATTATGGAGGGAGTTCTTATTTTTCCGCTAATCTCCACTTTTGAAGCCAGTTCATACTGAATTTTCTTCATCTGGCTAATCTGCAGGTCAAAGGAATGGACTTGTTTATATTCAGCCATAATTTTATAGGAACAGCTCTTGCCCGAGCATTATCCCATGAGATGTCGCATACGTTATCGACCGTGTCCAGCCGGAGCAGTCGCCTATGAACTTTATATTTTTATACTTACTGTTATCAAGCTTATTTCCATAAAACTTTACTTCAACTCCGTACAGAAGATTATCTTCATAAGTTATACCCGGTATTACTTTATTTAATTCTTCAAGAAAGTAAATTATAGACTCGACGGTTTTTCTTGGGAAAACCAAGTTGAGATCCCCAAGTATATAATTGTCGCTTTTAAGCGTGGGAAGCACCCTTCCTAGTTTTTTTGTTCTTTTGGCCTGTTTAAAATCCCCGTAAGCCTGAAGTATAATCTTGTTATTGCCTGCAAGAATATTCGAAAGCTTAGCAATATATGAGCCATATCCTACAGGATCATTGAAAGGCGAGGTAAAGGAGTGTGTAACCAACACAGCAAAGTTGGTATTGGTTGTTTTTTGCTTCATTCTGGCATGACCGTTCACGGTAACAAAATCATCATATTTTTCAAGAACAACCTCACCGGAAGGGTTATTGCAAAAAGTTCTGACCATATATCCAGTTTTGGTCTTAAGCTTTACTTTGAACTCGTACATTTCTTCGTTCAGTTCCTGTACTATATGGTCTGGAAGTTCATATCTTACACCAAGATCTACCGTGGTATTGGAAAGGACAACCTCCGGATGTTCCTGTATAAACTTCGAAGTAAGCTTGTGTCCGCTGCGCCCTGCGGCAACCACAGCCAGATCAAAAAGGATTTTTTCTCCGTTTACCTGTATTTGTGCTCCATACTCCGCCGGCTCTACACTTTCAACCCTGTTCCCAAAATAAAAATGCATATTATTGAACGTCTTAAATTCCGAGTATATAGCTGTAAGAATATCTCCGAGTTTATCCGTTCCTATATGGTAAAAGTCTGACTTCACAGGATCAAACCCGTAATCATAGAATTTCTTATACAGTTCGGCATTTGAAAACGAATAACCGTACTCTATTTCATTTTTTCCCAGTGCTGAATGGTTTATATAGAAGTCTACAACTTCTTTTTGAAGTTTTATATCTACCGGCAGGTCTCCTCCCATACTTCCAGAGACAAAAAGCTTTCCGTCAGACCTGATACCGCTCAGACTTGATGAATATATATCCTTGGAACTTTCAAAGATATGAACTTCATGTCCGGTATTCTTAACCGTGTTCAAAAAACCTATAGATGCCGCACCAAAGCCTATTACTGCTATTTTCATACTCTTTCCTCCTTAAAAAACAGGTGTAACAAACACTGTGGAGTAGCTTTCGTATAAAACCATTCCCGGTTTTGAGCCTTTAGGTTTATAAACATTAGATTTTTTGGTATAATCAACTCCTACATTTGAGGAAAATTTGGCCCTGGAATATTTTGCCGCAACTGTGGCAGCATAAAGTATGACATCGTACGGAACTTCTTTTCCGGCACATTTTATTATGACATGTGATCCGGGAATTCCTCTTGTATGGAGCCATATGTCATCTGCCCGCGCATTTTTGGTTATCTCATCATTCTGCACATTGTTTTTCCCAACCAGTATATCGAAACCGTTATAGCTGAATTTTCTGTACGGATTGTTTTTTTCGCTTTTCTTGACTGTTTTGTTTTTGGCATCAATCAACCCCTGCTGAATCATCTCTACTTTTATTTCTTCAAGAGTCTGTATATCCTCTGCCTCGTCAAGCATTGCCATAAGCTGATAATAATACTCAAGCTCTTTTTCTATATGCACTATCTTTTCAAGTGCATATCCGACTCTGTTTTTTATTTTTTTAAGCTTTCTGAAGTAATCCTGGAGATTCTGTGATGGTGTTTTTATAGGATCAAGCTTTATCAGGATATCTTCTCCGGTTAACCAATCTTTGGTTAAAATACTGTCATCACCCTTGCTTACTTTATAAACAAAGCTTTGTAGAAGCTCTGCTTTTTTCGATAGTTCAGGAATTTTTGACTGTTCGGAAATATCCTTTTTTAGATTATCTTTTATCTTTTCGTCTTTATCTACTTCCCTCTCCAATTTCTTTAAAAGTTCCTTACGCATAGCAAGAAACCTGGATCGATCGGCTTTG
>CALMRR010000186.1 GCA_937871925.1 uncultured Petrotoga sp. | reverse complement strand
GGAAAACAATATCGGAATAGCCCTGGTATCAGATGAGGAAACAGGTTCTGAATATGGTATACAGTATCTTATTGATCAGAAAATATTTGGAAAAAATGACTGGTTTGTTATTCCAGACAGCGGAGAACCTGACGGCGCTTTCATCGAGTTGGCCGAGAAGTCTATGATGCGATTTAAAATAACCACTCAGGGAAAACAGGCCCACGCAAGTATGCCTAACCTAGCAAAAAATGCAGTCAGAGCGGGCATGAACTTTGCCGTAGCCGTAGATAAGTTTTTAAACGAAACCTACAATGCCACTGATCCTTTATTTGATCCGCCTTACTCAACTTTTGAGCCCACAAAAAAAGACAGCAACGTTGAAAATATAAACACCATACCCGGAACAGATGTACAGCATTTTGACTGCAGGGTTCTTCCTATGTATGATGTAAATGACATAATGGCAAAAGTTAAGGATATGGCGTGTGAGTATTCAAGAAAGTATGATGTTACTATAACCATAGACGACAGCGACAAGCGAAATGCACCTGCTCCCACGCCGGAAGATCACGAACTTGTCAAACTGCTTAAGGCTTCCATAAAAGAGATGACCGGGATAATACCAAGAACCGGAGGAATAGGAGGAGGAACCTGTGCGGCACATCTAAGAGCTTATGGTCTTCCTTGTGTGGTATGGGCAACTCTTGATGAAATGGCGCATCAGCCTAATGAGTACATAAAAATAGAGTACCTGTTAAAAGATGCATGTGTATACGCTTATATGATGAGTAAGTTCTGATGAAAAAATGCAGCCAAAGGCTGCATTTTTTATTCGGTTAATACATGAATTTTTGCGAAAGAAGTACAGTTTAAAGATTTATTGTTATAGCCACCGTACGATTTTGTCCAGAGGTTGTCTTTCCCGAACAGAGAACTCTGCTTTAATATGTTTGGCTGAAAGATCGGAATAATCACCGGGATACGCAAGAGCTATGAGCACGATAAGAGTTTCACCGTCAGGTATCTCAAGTATTTTTCTGGCTTTTACTGGATCAAAGCCTGCAACCGGATGTGCTATTATACCCATCCTGCTGGCCTGAACAAGAAGCATCCCGACAGAAAGCCCCGTATCAAAAAGATAGTAATCTCTCGAATCATTCAGTCTGCAGTCGCTGTCAATACCTGCATGAACAGCTATGACAGCCGGAGCCTTTTTCATCCAGTAATTGCCGTCTGAAAGTGTTTCGCGGATCTTTTCAAGCATACTTTCGGAAAGTATCACATCATAACGCCACGGCTGTTTGTTCATGCAAGAAGGAGCCGTATGGGCTGTCATTATGATAGTTTCTATATCCACAGGATCAATAGGTTTTGAACTGAGTCCTCTTAAAGCTTTACGAGTTATTATTTCATTGCTGGACAGACGGTCGTTTTTTATTATTTCTGAA
Organism: uncultured Petrotoga sp.; assembly: GCA_937871925.1. Lineage (GTDB taxonomy): Bacteria > Thermotogota > Thermotogae > Petrotogales > Petrotogaceae > UBA5851. The sequence goes on along the minus strand of CALMRR010000186.1, from coordinate 2,481 downwards.
AGTTTTCCGGCAACTTCCTGTTTATCTGCATACTGCCTAAAGATATGGCGCACACGGAGCAATCGGTCTGTAATAACTATCTTTATTTCATAATTGCTTCTTATAAATTCAGAGACTGTCATTCCGCCGATCTCTCCGCCGCATGTACCCCATAGACCGGCAAGTTTTACAGTCGGGTTATCACCGTAAGTATATTCTTTCATATCTTTGGAGATGTTTTGCAGATTGATGAGAAAAGTATTCCTGTTTTCATTGCTCAGCAAGATTATGGCGTAACTGCCTCTCAGATCTTTGCTTTCAAGGAGTCTTCCTTCCTGCATTTCTATGCGGAACTCCGGAAACAAATCATATTCTTTCATCTTTTCCACCTCCCTTAACTAGATTCTACCATAAGCCAGGGAATGATTTTCAGTTTATACTCTGCTCTTATTCTGAAATGAATAAAATGCAACAAGAAAAAAGACCAAAGAGTACAGTAAAAGTATGGATAAGTATTGATAAAAACCGCTGCTGTCAGGATAGTCCACAAGAAAATAAAGTCCCTTCAGAAAAATCTGTTGCGGCATAAAAAAAGCTGCTCCCTGCAATGAGCCTGGCATTATCGAAACTTCCCAGAAACAGCCTCCTATCATACATGTCGGTATATATATGATATTGAATATCGAATTTGCATATGCCTTGCTGGGTGAAACAGAGACCACAAAAAAGCTAAAGGCTATGGAAAAAATACCGTATGCCACAAGCATAATCCAAAAACCAAATATATCGTTTATAAGGTTTACATGCAGAACAACGGTTACAGCAAACATAACAACTAAAGTCTGAGAAATGAGAACAAGAAAGTTTGAACTTATATTTGCTAAAAAATAATTTCGAAGACTTACTGGAGATGTAAGAATTCTTTGAAATATGCTATTTTGTTTTTCAGAAATGAGATTATAAGAGACGCTCATACTGCCAAGTGCAATAAATACAATAAGTATTCCCATTGATACATTGAGTGAGTTCTTAGTTCTTTTTTTGTCCTGTATCTCTATTATCCTGAGATTCACATTTTCTTTCTGGTACTCATTGTATATGTCTATGGTTTTATCTTTATTCTGTACATAGCCTGTTTTCTGACTCTCATTTATCATCTGGAGCATCTTCTTAAAATAAAAGTTGGCATAACTTTTTAAGAGATTTTCAGTGTTGCCGCTGTTCTGGGTAATTATCTGTATTTCTGTATCCTTGTTTGTAAGCAGCTGACTTTGGAATCCCTTGGGAAAGTATACTACACATCTTATTTTTTCTTTGTTCAAAAGATCCACCATGTCATATGACGATACAGGGATAACCCTTACATTACGTGTTTCTGAAATAAAATCTATGAACCCACTGGAAATAATCGTCTTATCTTCATCATAAACTCCTATATTGGTTACATAATTTGAAGAGTTTGCTGAAATAAGATATGACAACAGTATGGCAAAAAACGGAATAACGTAAAGGATAAGTATATTATATTTTTTCTTGAAGATCATTATAAGTTCTTTTTTTATTAAAATAAAAAAGTTGTTCACAGTATCACCCTCTTGGATGAGAAAAGCTTTCCAGAAAGCCAATACATTACTCCTGCCAGGATGAGATTGATAGCCATTGCCCGTGGCAGCATCGTATAAGAGTCTTTGTATATTATTTCAAATAAAGCATTATTTACAGCACTTTGAGGAAGCCATGAAGATAGCAGACCTAAAAACGGTATGTAATCATAGTTTATCTGCTTGTACGAACCGCTCAGCAAAGCTGATGTCTGGCATATTATATTTATGGTTATCCACATGGAGCTTTCTTTTCTAAATATCATAAATATTAGACCACCCATGGAAAGTGACATAAGCGTATAAGTCCCAAGAACTAAAAAAACCGCACTGAGATGCTCCGACCAGAAAGCCTTCATAACATACATATCAAAAGATATGATAAGTACTATCTGCATCATTGTTATGATAAGAGCTGAAAAATATTTGGCAAAAAAAAGTTTTTTCCTGCTTACAGGAGAGAAAAAAATTCTGTAAAGAGTTTTGGAGTTTTTTTCTTTTGAGTAGGAAAAAATCATAGTAGCTGCAGAATAAAGAATTATCATTGTAAGCATTGTTACTGAATAGTAGTCTATTGAAGACGGCTTTTTAGGTAAAGGCATCTTTACCAGTTCCACAAGATCTGCAGGTGTATTGCTTTTCTCGCCTTTTGATATCCATGATGAACCTATGTAAAGCGGATAAAGAAACTTTCTAAGCATCTCCTCTACAAAAGATACTTTTAAAGGTTCCTTGTTGTTTTCGTATATCTCCACTGCTGAATAGTTGCTGCTTATATAAACAAAACAATTATACTTTCCGTTTTTTACGGCATTAAGACCTTCTTCGAAGGTATTGGTGCTTATAAAGATGAAGCCTTCATCCTTTAATGAAGATACAAGATTCTGAAATTGGATGCGAT
>CALMRR010000185.1 GCA_937871925.1 uncultured Petrotoga sp. | reverse complement strand
TGATGGTTCTGGCATTTAGTACCAGCATTTCATCCGCTCCGGCTGATCTTGGACTCACGCTTCCGAATATAGATATAAAAGTTGACAGTTCCGGGCAGGACCTTACACCGGCTATCACAATCTTTCTTATAATAACTGTTCTGTCGCTTGCGCCAAGTTTTTTGATGCTTATGACTTCTTTTACAAGAATTGCGGTGGTGCTTAGCTTTGTAAAACAGGCAATAGGTGCCAGACAGGCTCCTCCTAATCAGGTTGTTGTAGCTCTAGCGCTTTTCTTAACGATACTGATTATGTTTCCGGTTTTTTCGAATGTATATAATAAAGCCATAGTTCCATACAATTCTGGAACAATAGGATATGAGAAGGCTGTAGAAAGAACTTGGAATGAGTTTAAAACATTTATGCTTCGTGAGATAGTGAATCATAAAAATCAGGATAATATATATATGCTTGCACAAAGTACCAATATAGAAATAAAAGATATTAACGATACCCCTTTTCAGGTTTTGATACCGGCGTTTGCTCTCAGTGAGCTTGAGATATCCTTTAAAATGGGAATTCTCATATATTTGCCTTTTATAATTATTGACATGGTGGTTGCAAGTATTCTGTTGTCTATGGGAATGATGATGATTCCCCCTGTTATGATCTCTATGCCATTTAAAATATTGCTTTTTGTATTGGTTAACGGATGGGACCTTCTTATAGGAAGTCTTGTAAGAAGCTTTAGTGGAGGCTGATGGTGAGCGAAGAGGTTTTCATAGAAGTTTTCATAGAGGGAATAAGAATTTTTTTGGTAACGATAAGTCCTATTCTGCTTGTAAGTCTTGGAGTAGGTTTGATAATAAGTATATTTCAGACGGTAACCTCAATACAGGAGCAAACTCTCACCTTTGCGCCCAAGATTATAGTTACTTTTCTTGCGCTTGCTCTCATGTTCGGCTGGATAATACAGCAGATAGGTGATTATGCTTATCGTCTTTTCACGACATACATGGGAATGATATAAATGTATTTTTATGATTATCAGCTATGGATATACTTTTTTATTCTCATAAGGATAGTAGGTGTATCCTTTTTTATACCTTTTTTTTCAACAAGTCTTTTGCCGACACCTGTCAAAATTTTCTTGGTTATTTTTGTAAGCTATATCTGTTTGCCTATGTCAACGCAGACGATGCCATTAAATACAGATGCTCTTACAATAGTCTTTCATCTTCTTCTTAACTTTACGGTTGGAATAAGTATCGGAATAATAACTCAGATCGTCTTTTCTGCTGTGCAGTTTGCCGGAGATTTTTTTGGTATACAGATGGGCTTTGCGCTGGCGGAAGTTCTCAATCCGGTATACGAGGAGGAGGTTTCGCTTTTTTCAGAACTTACTTTTCTTCTTACTACTATGATTTTTTTCATCTTTAAAGGTCACATCTGGCTTTATACTCTTATAATTGAGTCTTTTAAGAAACTTCCCGTCGTATTTTCACTTAATCAAGATGTTTTCATGGTTCTCTCACAGAAATTAGGGGATGTAATGATAATAGGAGTGGAGTTCGCTTTGCCTATAACGGCATTTATGCTTTTAACCAACATATCCCTTGGTATAGCTTCAAGACTTATGCCACAGCTGAATGTTTTTATGATTGGACTTCCTATGAACATTATAATCGGATTTCTTATATTTACGGTGGTGATATACACTTGGGAAGAAAATTTTACCGGACTTTTCTTTCAGATTTATACTTGGCTTCAGAGTACGATAACCATGTTTGCAAAATAGATCTTCAGTTTTTTGCCGATCCGTCCAAGACGGAAGAGCCTACTCAGCGTAAGCTTGAAAAAGCAAGAGAAGAAGGAAATGTTCCTGTATCAAGAGAGTTTACCACAGGTATAACTTTCCTTGCGCTTGCAGGCATTCTTTCATTTTTAGGTGGACCGATAGCCAAAGAACTTGAAAAACTTTTTTATGATTATTTTGATATGAATACAGATCTTTTAAATCCGTCATTTTTTATTTACTCTCTGGGCAAACATTCTAAGCTTTACGTATTTATTGCACTGTTTTTCGGAATGGGGATGGCGGTGACTCTGGGGCTAGGTTTTATTCAGACCAGATTTATGATAGCGCCTAAAGCACTTAAGTTTGATCTTTCAAAGATAAATCCTATAAAAGGCTTCAAGCGTATTTTTTCCATGCGGTCGCTTTTTGAACTTTTTAAGGCAATTTTGAAAATAATTATAATAGGCTGGGTTGCTTATTCAATTATTTCCGGTAAGATGAACGATATAACCAATCTGGCCGGATCGGAAATAGCCGGATCAGTAAAGTTCATTGTCAATATGATACTTGAACTTATGTATAAACTTGGACTTTCCCTTCTTATACTTTCTCTTGCGGATTATTGGTTTCAAAAATTTCAGTATAGGCAAGATCTTAAGATGACCAAGCAGGAAGTAAAGGAAGAAATGAAGGATATAGAAGGAAATCCAGAAATAAAAAGAAAACAGCGTGAGTTTATGACCAAGATAGTTTTTTCCAGGATGATGCAGCAAGTTCCTACGGCTGATGTTGTAGTTACCAATCCAACACACTATGCAGTTGCCATAAAGTATGAAAGCAAAGGAATGAATGCTCCTAAGGTAGTTGCAAAGGGCGTTGATGAAATGGCAATGAGAATAAGAAAGGTTGCTTCAGAAAACGGAGTTCCGATAGTACAAAAGCCTTCACTTGCCAGGGAGCTTTATGCGAAGGTCGAGCTGGATGAAGAAGTTCCACAGGATTTATACAAAGCTGTGGCAGAGGTTCTTGCGTATATTTATAAACTTTCAAATAAGAATGTTTAGGAGGAATGGATGAATTTTATAAAAAACCTTGATGTGGTTTTTTCTGTTCTTATAGTAGTAATGGTTTTACTTATGGTTCTTCCTATACCTACATTTTTACTGGATTTTTTACAGCTGTTTAATATAGCACTGTCTATAATAATACTATTGTCAACACTTTATGTCAAAAGAGCTCTTGACATATCGTCTTTTCCGAGCTTGCTTCTTATAACGACGCTTTTCCGTCTGGCACTGAACGTTTCTTCAACAAGATTAATACTTCTTAAGGGACCAAAATTTGACGGAAAGGTAATAAGAGCGTTCGGCGATTTTGTGGTTGGAGGTAATTACATAGTTGGTATAGTAATATTCCTTATCCTTGTAATAATACAGTTTATAGTTATTACAAAAGGTTCTGAAAGAATATCTGAAGTAGCTGCAAGATTTACGCTTGATGCTATGCCGGGTAAGCAGATGAGTATCGATGCAGATCTATCTTCGGGACTTATAACAGAGGATGAGGCAAAGACCAGAAGAGAAGATATAAGAAGGGAAGCTGATTTCTACGGGGCTATGGATGGAGCTAGCAAGTTTGTAAGGGGAGATTCCATTGCCGGTTTGATAATTACGATTGTAAATATACTGGGGGGCATCCTAATAGGTATACTTCAGCAGGGAATAAGCATACAGGAGGCAGCCGGACTCTATACTCTTCTGACAGTGGGAGATGGACTTGTTGCACAGATACCGTCGCTTTTGATATCCACAGCGTCAGGTATGGTTGTTTCAAGAGCGGCTTCCAAGGAGAGTTTTGGTTCCAACATAATAAAAGAACTTACTTCTGAAAAAAAGATTCTTTCAATAACTGGTTTTATGCTTATAGCTATCGGAGTTTTCACGCCTCTTCCTACAGCGCCTTCTTTGGTCATAGGTGGAGTTATGCTTTTTGTAGCTTACTCTGCAACGGCAGGTCAGAAGAAGAAACTTGCTTATCAGACAGCTGGCGGAAGCATGCAATCTAAAAACATTCTTTCACAGCAAAATGAAGCGAGTGGTGGCCAAAGTGTGCCGTCCAAATCCGTAAAATCAGCACCACCGCTGACTTCTGCCGATGAAGTTTCAGAAGTGATACAGAGCGATACAATCGAAGTTGATATAGGCTACGGTCTTATTCCGCTGGCCGATCCGACACAGGGTGGAGATCTACTTGACAGGGTTACAATGGTACGAAAGCAGATAGCTTATGAGCTTGGTGTGGTTATAGCGCCGGTAAGAATAAGAGATAGTGTTCTTCTTAGCTCAAACGAGTACATAATAAAACTCAGAGGAGTTGAAATTGGAAGATATGAGCTTATTCCCAACAGGCTGTTGGCTATAAATTCAGGAATGGCTAACATGGCTCTTGCAGGGGTTCAGTCAAAAGAACCTGCTTTTGGACTTGCGGCGTATTGGATAGATGAAGGTCTTAAGGATGATGCCATAAGCATGGGATATACGGTTGTCGATGCACCGAGTGTTTTTGCTACACACCTTTCAGAACTAATAAAGCGTTATGCCCATGAAATAGTTGGCATGAAAGAGCTTGAGATGCTTATTGATGGTCTAAGAGTTAAAAATGCGACTCTTGTCGATACCCTCATACCAGCACTTCTTAAACTTCATGAGCTTAGAAAGGTCATACAGGATCTTCTGTATGAAAGGATATCCATAAGGAACATGCCCATGATATTTGAACAGCTTATAGAAACATCAGATAAAAGCGGAAAGGATCAGGAAAAACTTGTGGAGGATGTGAGAGTTGCACTTGGCAGACAGATATGTGAATCACTTAAATCTTCAGATGGGCAGTTTCATGTCATAGCGCTCGATGCTTCCATAGAAAGAAAAATTTTGGACAGTTTTACCGACGGAGAAAACGGACGGTTGTTGATCCTTGAGCCTGAATACGCCAATATTCTCATAGAAAGGGTGTCCAAGGGACTCGAAGAGATAATGATGAAAGGATACAATCCGGTTCTGATATGTTCCAAGTCTATACGGTATCAGCTTGCAAAGCTGATACTCAGGTTCATACAGAACATAAATATAGTTGCCTATGAAGAAGTACCTTCTGACGTCGCTCTCAGCGTTGAAGGGATAGTAAATTTCTAAAGGGGAGGTAACTTATGAAGGTAAAAAAGTATATAGTGAATGATCTTGCGGAGGCTATGACAAAAATCAAGGATGATTTCGGCGACGATGCGTATATATTGGAAACGAAAAAGATAAAAAAAGGTGGATTCATAGGATTTGGAGGTAAAAAGTTTCTCGAAGTTACGGTACTGAGTGAAAAAGAAGAAGAAAAAGCCAGAAACCAGGTGTCCAACGGAAATAAAGAAAAAGCAGATACCTTTGAAAGCGATCTTTACGATATGAAGAGTGTGATAAGTAATAACAAACGTCTTGAAAAAAGAATAAAACAGGAAAGCATGGCGGCTCAGCGTGATATTCCACAGGAATATGAGGTTCAGAATACGGAAAAAGAGTATAACAAGGATTTTATTGAACTTATAAAACAGCAGCGTGAGCTTTCTA
>CALMRR010000184.1 GCA_937871925.1 uncultured Petrotoga sp. | reverse complement strand
GTGTAAGACTATGCGAGAAAAACTGTCCGGCTAGCAGAGCTATGCAAGATGGTCTGCCCAAAAGAGCTGAAATTTTTCTGCACCATAAAAACGGTTACAGAATACCTGTAGTAGCGACAGTCTATCCGGTAAAAAATTATGACGGTGTAGTTTCGGGAGTTATAGAGGTCTTTAACGATCTTTCAGAAAAAGACAGACAATCGCAGAGTCTTGTGTATGACGAGCTTACAGGAATCTTATGTAAACAAGAAGTTGAGCAGAAAATAAAACAGGCTGAAGAAGACTTTAAAAAAGTTTCAGTACCTTTTGGTCTTATATGTTTTGGTATTGATAATCTTTCTCAGATAGCTGAGAAGTATAAAGAACGAGTAGCGGAAAAGATTTTGATTATGGCTGCAAAAAACCTGTCTGCTAATCTCAGAATAACAGACGAAACAGGCAGATGGGATAATGACAGTTTTATGCTTATTGTAAAGTTTGTTGACCGGGAGCAGCTACACGATATAGCTCAGAACATGCTCATAACTATGAACAACTGTTTTCTTAAAGAAGAGAATGAAATTATTATGGCAAGTGTTTCAGCTGGCGGAAGTGTTTTTAAAGATAATGACAGCATTTATACCATAACAGAAAGAGCTGTACACAACCTTGAAAAAGCCAGATTGACTGATAAAGGAAGTCTTTTTATAGATTAAATTTTTTATAGATGATTGAATACACAAGGAGGGAAAGTATGGAGTTAACAGGTTCCCAGATATGGCTGTATGGTGTGGTTGCAAGTACTGTTGCAGGACTTGCAACATCCATAGGCGCCATACCGGTTCTTTTTTTTAAAAAACTGCTTACAGAAAAACAGCTTGACATGCTTTTGGGTTTTGCGGCTGGGGTTATGCTTGCAGCAACGATGTTTTCCCTTATAATGCCGGCGATAGACAGCGGAGGTATATGGGTTGCAGTTATTGGAATAATCGCAGGTGCTCTGGTAATAGAGCTTTTTGACAGCTTTTCTCCTCATGAACATTTTATTAAAGGTCCTGAGGGAAGAAACGTATCAAAAGAAATGGTAAAAAAAGTTTGGCTTTTTGTTACCGCAATTGCCCTGCACAACTTTCCCGAAGGAATGGCTGTAGGAGTAAGCTTCGGAAGCGGTATGCTGAAAAATGGTCTTATAGTTGCTATAGCTATTGGAATTCAAAATATTCCGGAAGGTACGGCGACAGCAGTTTCCTTTTTAAAAGCCGGATACACAAAAAAGCAGGCCTTTTTCTGGTCTTTTCTGACGGGAGTAATAGAACCTATCGGAGGACTTTTGGGTGCTTCCTTTGTAGTTCTTATGAAACCTGCCCTGCCGTTTTTTCTTTCTTTTGCAGGGGGAGCAATGCTCTATGTAATAAGCGATGAAATAATTCCCGAGACCCATTCTCACGGAAATGAGCGAGTGGCAACATTCTCACTTATAGCAGGTTTCATTATTATGATGATTCTTGATACGGCATTAGGGTGATGGATGTTAAAAATTTATACAGACGGATCTTACAGAGACGGAAAGGTTGGTTATGCTTTTATAGTTGTAGATGAAGGCAAAGTTATTCATACCTTTTCGGATGCTTTTAAAAGCTTTGACCCTTCACGCCAGGTTGCGGGAGAGATAAAGGCTGTTCTTGATGCATTAGAATGGCTGAAACAAATGGGAGAGAAGAGAGTTCAGATCTTTTATGATTACAGCGGTCTGGAAGAATGGGCATGCATGCGGTGGAAAGCGAAAACCCCAAATACCAAAAGATATCAGCAGACTGTTGTCAACTGCGGCATAGAGATATTCTGGAATAAGGTACAAAGTCATAGCGGCGATGAGTTTAACGATATGGCAGACCGCATGGCAAGACAAGCAATGGAAAAAGATAAGTAAAAATAAAATTTAAGAGATTCAATCCCGGATTAAGTAAGATCTGATCCGGGATTTTTTTATGTTATCTATTAAGCATATAAAAAATAATAAACATAAATACAATTAAAATGATACAAAAAATTATTTTAAGATACTAAGTGATATAGATCAATATTATAGGTATCTATAGTAATGTATGAAAAATCTATTTATAAAAAAAAACAGATCAAATTATTAAAAAACGTTTAAAAGACTTG
>CALMRR010000183.1 GCA_937871925.1 uncultured Petrotoga sp. | reverse complement strand
ATTATTTTTTTAGTTGTACTTTAAGAAAAGATTAAAGTATTAACAGACACTTCATCTTTCTCCGAACAGATCAAAGCTTTACTAGCCCTACAATAAACAACTATAAAGTAAAATAGATAAATTTATATAAAAGTACCATTACAATACAGTACTAAGCTATAAGAAACCGGTGCCGCAATAAAAACAGCACCGGTCTAAAAATCACTCTAAAACCATTTTCATTTTTAATGCCTTACTGTATAAGAAGTATGAAGCAGTTCATGTGATCTTTCACTTAGTGGTTCTCCGAAAAATTCTTTATATAATCTTTTTACGGATTCGTTCTCATGTGATTTTCTGTGCTTAGCAAGCGTGTCTATATCGTATACTGCAGTCATCCTTTCTACTATAACTTCTTCGTTTGTAGGAATTGGCTGACCTCCACCACCTATGCACCCTCCCGGACAGGCCATAAATTCAACAAAATCAAATTTTTCTCCTTTTTTAATCCTTTCCATAAGAATTCGGGCATTTCCCAGACCATGTGCTACAGCTACTTTAACTTCCTGAGTTCCAATTTTCACACAGGCCTCTTTTATTCCCTTAAGACCACGTACTTCATGAAAATCAATATTTTCAAGCTTATGGCCTGTTATTATTTCATATGCTGTTCTGAGAGCGGCTTCCATTACTCCGCCACTTGACCCAAACAGTTCTGCTGCACCAGAAGACTCTCCAAAAGGACTGTCGTACTCTTCAGCAGAAAGATCCATAAGCTTTATACCGGCTTGTAAAAACATCTTTGCAAGTTCTCTTGTAGTAAGAACATAATCTACATCACCTTTCATCTCATTTCTCTGAGCCTCAAATTTTTTTGCAGTACAAGGCATAAGTGAAACCACAACAATTTTACTTTTATCCACACCAATCTTCTGTGCGTAGAATGACTTTATCACCGCACCGAACATCTGTTGAGGTGATTTACATGTGGAAAGGTTTTCAAGCATTTCAGGATAATTATGTTCTATAAATTTTATCCAGCCAGGACTGCAGGAAGTAAACAATGGAAGCTTTTTCTGGGCTTTAAATCTTTTTATGAATTCTGTTCCTTCTTCCATTATAGTGAGATCTGCTGTAAAATTGGTATCAAAAACCTTATCAAATCCCAAAAGACGTAATCCAGCAACTAACTGTCCGGTAGCTATTGTTCCGGGTTTGAACCCAAACTCTTCTGCTATAGCTACCCTGACTGCCGGAGCTGTCTGGACAATAACCATCTTATCACTATTTTCAATGGCTTTCCAAACATAATCAAGATGATACGCTTCATGAAGCGCTCCGCTGGGACATTCAAGTATACACTGTCCGCAGTTGGTACAGTCGACATTTCCCATTCCCCTATCCATAAAAGTTGTGATAATTGTCTTGGGACCCCTATTTGCTACAGTAAGAACATTTATATTCTGCACCTCTGCACACTTTCTAACACATCTGTTACATACAATACACTTTGAAGGTTCACGTACTATTGCGTGACTGCTACTGTCAACAGATTGTTTCTTTTCTATAGGAGGAATCCTTATAGAATGTATGCCTATCTCCTGAGCAACTTGTCTGATTTCACAGGAGGATGACCTGGAACAGTTCAAGCAGTTGAGATTACAACTTATATCGTGAGACGCTATTATAAGCTCCATTATAGTTCTACGTACTCTGCGAACTTTTTCAGAGTGGGTTTTAACTATCATTCCGTTTTCTATTTTGGTAACGCATGCCGGCATCAGTGTTTTTCTTCCCTCAACCTCCACAGAGCAAAGTCTGCAGCTTCCATAAGGTGCCAGTTTTTCATTGTAACATAAAGTAGGAATTTTTATGTGAGCTTGAGCAGCCGCCTGAAGTATTGAAATTTCTTCGTCAAACTTATACTCTCTGTCATTTATTTTCACACAGTATGTCATACATACACCTTCTTTTCAAAATATTTTTCCAGAATTGAAAGTATTGAGTTCACTGATGCCTGTCCGAAACCGCAACGTGCAGCAAGACCTATAGCTTGTTTTATTTCCCTTATTATCTCAATGTCCTGAGAACCAACTTTACCGTCTGAAATCATTTTATCTATCATCTTGTTTATATTTCTGTTTCCCTCACGGCATGGAAAGCAGGTACCGCATGTTTCATTCATAAAGAAATCAGAAATATTTTTTACTATAGAAAGATAATCTCTATCTTTTGAAACAACAATCATTCCTCCCGAACCAAGTGAACTGCCTGTCTGTTCAAGATCTTCGTATGTATACGGTGTATCCAGCTGTTCATCGCTTATTATGTTGGTGGCAATTCCGCCTGGCATAACAAATCCCAGACCGCTTCCCTTTACTCCACCTGCTAAATCATTTATAATCTGCATTATACTCATCTTTCCAAACTCTATTTCATAGACACCTGGATTCTTAACATCTCCGCTTATCGACAAAAGTTTGGTACCTCTGCTCTTAGGAGTACCCAAGCTAAGATATATATTTTGATCATACTTAAGAATTTCAGCTATCACTGAAAGAGTTTCAACATTATTAACAAGAGTCGGTTTTTCATAAAGTCCTTCTTTTGCCGGTAGAGGCGGCTTTATTCTCGACAGGCCACGCTTACCTTCAATTGAGTTAAGAAGGGACGTTTCATCACCACATACATAGGCTCCTGCTCCCCTAATAAGTTTCAGCTCAAAACCAAAACTGCTTCCCAAAATGCTTTTCCCAAGAAGTTTTCTTTCTGTCATCTTATGAATGCTCTCTCTTATTGATTTTATAGCTTTTTCATACTCTCCCCTTATATATATATACCCATACCTAGCATCAACCGCATAGCCGGCAATTATAATGCCCTCAATAACCTTGAACGGCAGATTTTCCAATAGAAATCTGTCTTTAAATGTTCCCGGTTCCCCTTCGTCTCCGTTACAAACTACAAATTTTATTTCCGATTTTTCAGCGGCAACAAAATCCCATTTTAGTCCCGCGGGAAATCCAGCTCCTCCTCTTCCTCTAATAAAATTTTCCTTTACTTTTTCAAGAACTTCTGACGGTTTCATTCTGAGTGCTTTATTTAACCCAAGAAATTCATAGTTATCTATAGTTTTTCCAAAATCGGTCTTTAAAAATATTTTTTCCATTTTTAACATCCCCTATTGTAAAGACTTCAATATTTTTATGGCTTCTTCAGGAGTCAAGAAACTGTAAACCTGTCCATTAATCATCATAACCGGTCCTTCGCCGCAATGTCCGAGGCATTCGGCCACTTCAAGAGTAAATTTTTTATCTTTGGTGGTACCGCCGTTTTCAATCTTCAAAAATTCTTTAATACTTCTTAGTATTTCGGTACTGTTGTTTAACCTGCATGAAACGCTGTTGCATAGCCTTATTATATACTTACCTGTTGGCTCAAGATAAAGCATTGAATAGAAGCTTATTACTCCATAGAGATGAGCTTTAGGAATATTTTTCTTTGTAGCAATTTTGACTATCTGCTCTTCAGGGATATATCCATAAGTATCCTGAATATCCCTTAATTCTTCTATAAGTTCTTTGGAATAAAACTTCTCCATATCTTCACCCCGCAATATTCTCCAATGAGATTTTTTTCACAAAAGCTTAATTATAAATTTCACTTTCAAGTAAATATTAACTCTGTTATGTTTCTTAAAAACTACTTTAAAGTTACATTTTTTTGATGAAGAAACCTTTTATTAATGTTATGAATGATTTTTTAAAATATATCTCCACGCTTCTTTTAAACTAGTAAAGTGGTATAATAGAAAAAGATATAATGCAGGAGGTAATAAAAATGGATATTCTAAAACTTATTTCAGAGGAAATGACCCTAAAATTTCATCAGGTTCAGAACACAGTCACAATGCTTGAGGAAGGCGATACCGTTCCTTTCATAAGCAGATACAGAAAAGAACGCACAGGAAATCTTAATGAAGAGGAAATAAGAAAAATTGAAGAGCTCTTTAAATACTATACGAATCTCGAAAGTTATAAGCAGACAGTTATAAACAGTATAAGTGAGCAGGGAAAGCTCACCGAAGAATTACGCAA
>CALMRR010000182.1 GCA_937871925.1 uncultured Petrotoga sp. | reverse complement strand
AAAAATCTTTCAGGTCTTTCTCACAGGGAGTGGGGAGATAACAGTCAGACCATGTCTTTTCTTCTTGAGGCTTCAAATCCATCGCAGGGAAGGTTGAGAGGCAGAACAGACAGTGATCTGATAGTCTACGGTAAAGATAAGTACTATTTCAAAGCGGAAAAAGCAGGTCGTCTTAACGCTCCTTATGATGAAAACGGTGCACCATTGGATCTGAGGGTGGCAAGGCATCTTACAGCAATCAACTATATAGTTCAGGCTTATAGTTCAAATTTTTCTGAAAGAGAAATTATTTTTGACTTTTTACCTTCATATAATGACATAATGCAAAAAGGAATAGGAAGTTATCTTTTACAGCAATAAATGCCGTTTTACGGCATTTATTTTTTAAATTATTAACTAAATTCTAAAGTATTCGTGAAGTATGATGTAAGTAATTGAATTATTTGTGTTATAATATAATATAACTGTTATAAAAATTATTGAAAGGATGGTCCGGCTTATGTCCAAGATGTTAAATACTACCTCTTTTGAAGGATTGAACAACAAATTAAGACAACATCTGAACGATGAGATCATGTGCATCGGCAAGTTTGGAAAAGACAAAGCCATAATTGACGAAAGCTTTGATATAAGAGATATGCTGAAGAAGCTTTCAAAAATAGAAAACTTTCCGCAAACCATACTTCTGGAAAGAAAGTATGGATATATGATAATCAAAAACGATTTTACGGATGAAGAGTACCTTAAGTACAAGCTTAACTTTAAGCCTTCCAAAAAATTGCTTAAAAAATTAGGATTACTTGATAAAAAAGAAGATGCTTTGGAATAAAGCATCTTCTTTTTTTTTTATAAAATCAGAACTCCAAGCCTATTTTTCCACTTACATTTATAACTGTTTCTTTTACTCCGTTCTGTATATTGTCAATGAGTGAATACTCACCCTGAATCTGTAGTTTAAATATCCAGATATTTGAGTTAAGGTCTGCCTTAAACTTATCTGTTATCAGGGTTTTTTGACCCGAATAAGTCAAAGTTTTGTTGAGATTGGAGTATTTTGCCCCGAAGGTTCCCAGGGAGAAAATCGGAATTTTAAAGCCTCCACCGTATGTGTTTTCTTTTATCTGATCCTTGTTGAAGCCTGTAAAAGTATCTTGATACTCTCCGTTAAGGCCAAAACCAAACAGTTCTATTCCTGCATTTCCACCATACAGATACTCTATAAAATTGCTGCTATTTATTAAATTCTGTACATAGCCTGCTCCGCCCTTGGCATTTATAGTCAGACTGAAAATATCATTTTTAAAGCCTATTCCCGCCCATTCTGCTTCCGCACTGTTTGAAAGTTCATTTTTTGTTTTATCTGAATTTGTTTTCATCTCAAAGGTATATGCGATACCTATATTTCCGAAGTTACCTAAGGGCAGTCCTAACTGAATTTTTGCCTTGTCGTTTATATTGGATATTCCACCTGTCAAGGTGGGAGCTTTGCTTATTTTAAGAAGTGGCAGTATTTCATATGTCAGAATATCCTTTATGTTATCTTCCTTATGTTCATATTCGGCTTTTAAATCAAGAATACCAAGTTTGCTTTTAAATTTTCCGCCATATTTAAGAACATTTGAAAGCGCTGAAGAACCAAGGGACTTGTAGTTCTTATCTGCTTTTATATAGTATCCTGAAAGACCAAGCGAAGGAATTTCAGCCTCAGCACCATAGATCAGTCCCCAGAGATTTTTATCGGCAACGCTGGCTACCAGACCTCCGGAAAGGGGGAAGTAGTTGAAAAGCTGAGGAAAGTATTTCTTAGCAAGATTAGAGTAATCAAGTACCTGTTTTTTTACCGCTTCTCCCATAAGCTTACCTATCTGTTCTGCAAAATCTTCAACTTCAAGGACATTTGAAGCATCCTGGACATAAAGATCTCCGTTTACATATGCTTTGAGTTTAAGAAAATCAAGAAAGTTCAGTGATGTCTGAACTCCAGCAAGAATATTTTCTTTA
>CALMRR010000181.1 GCA_937871925.1 uncultured Petrotoga sp. | reverse complement strand
GCTTTCAGGACTATAAATATTCGCCTGCCAAACGGGCGATTGATTTGTTATTCTCTATAGTTTTTCTTGTATTATTTTCGCCTATAGTAGCGGTATGCGGTTTATGGATTCTGATAGAGAACGGAATGCCGGTCATTTTTAAGCAGCATAGAGTAGGTCAAGGGCAAAAGTACTTTCTTATGCATAAGCTAAGGACTCTTAAGAATAATTCAGATGAAAATACTTCTGATAAGGATTTTACATTGCGTGACGATACAGATAAAAGGGTGCTCACAATAGGTAGATTTCTGCGTAAGTTCCGATTAGATGAAAGCCTTCAGTTTTATGACGTATTAAAGGGAACAATGAGTATAGTCGGACCGCGTCCAGAAATGAAGGAGTTTAACGATGAGATGAAAGACAAAATTCCATTTTATCTGAACAGGCTTAAAGCCAAACCGGGAATAACCGGATGGGCACAGATAAACTATAAGTATACAACAACTTTGGAGGAATACAGAACCAAGACAGAATACGATCTTTACTACATAAAAAACAGAACAACTCTGCTGGATCTGCAGATAATGCTTAAAACTATTGAAACTATGCTTAAGATAAGAAAGTAAACGAAACGAGGTGATTGTATGAAAAAACTTCTCATTGCATCTGATTTTACTCTTATTCTTTGTTTTAATCTTTTTCTCACAAAAAATATCCTGGCATCATCTATTATAGCTGTAAGTTTTATTATAGGCTTTTATTCCTTTGGAATATACACATTGTCAGTAATTAAAAGCTTTAATACATCATTAGTGCGCATGATTTCGGGAATAATGATTGCATTTTTTATAGTTTTTATTTTTATATTTGTTTTCAGACTTCCGATAAACAGGTTCCATTTTCTGTATAATATTTTTTTCGTTTCACTTACTACCTTTTTGCATTCAATTTTTTATAGAGCTTTTTATAATAAAATCCCAACAGAAAAAATTTTGAGATTGGCATATGATGATGAACTGAGTGAAGTATTTCAGGAAATTACAGTTGCTGCCGATGGGCATCTGAAGATAATTGACTGTCCGGATGATCCTGAGAAAGTCTTTTTAGAGGAAAATACCACTCTTTTAGTTTGCAGGGGAAAGCTGGAAGATAAAGAATCAGAGATAGTAACTTTCTGTATTGAAAAAGGTATAAATGTGGAGTACCTCCCGCTTTATATAGAAAAATACCTCTACAGGACGCCTGTTGAAGTGATAAAAAGATTTCCAGAGTATTATAATATCGCTTTTTCAGAATCTAAAGTTAATTTTTCAAACAGAGTATTTGATGTACTCATAAGTTCTCTAGTTTTGATTCTATCTTCCCCCATAATTCTTTTAAGCATAATTTTGATTAAGCTGGAGGATGGAAAGGAAATATTTTTTAAACAAAAAAGAATAGGAATGAACGGAAAATCATTTTATGCCTATAAGCTCCGCACAATGAACAGAGTACAAGAGAACGGAGAGTATGTTGATAAACCTACAAAAATCGGGAATATTTTAAGAAAATTCAGAATAAACGAACTTCCACAGATACTTAATGTTTTTAACGGCGATATGTCACTTGTAGGTCCTAGGCCAGATGTTGAAAGAACCATGTTCTTCTGTGAGGAGGAGATACAGTTTTATCA
>CALMRR010000180.1 GCA_937871925.1 uncultured Petrotoga sp. | reverse complement strand
CCGTTCTTTCCAATCACAACAACAGTTTCTCCCGCTTTTATCTTAGAGTTGATTATAGCTTG
Source organism: uncultured Petrotoga sp. (assembly GCA_937871925.1). GTDB lineage: Bacteria > Thermotogota > Thermotogae > Petrotogales > Petrotogaceae > UBA5851. The sequence goes on along the minus strand of CALMRR010000180.1, from coordinate 2,553 downwards.
TTTTACATAAATATTCCTTTTTGCTTCCACCTCAGCATTTTCTATGAATGTGGCTTTAATAGTGTCAGCTCTTATAATTCCTTTTCCTGCTCCCTTTATTCCGGAAACAGTGATCTCTCCGCCCGCAATTACTGTGGCCGATTCAACTATGCCTTTTATCTCTATACTTTGTTCTGCTTCAACTATGAAGCCAGCCCTTATATTACCGTTTATGACAAGAGAACCCGGAAACCTTATATTACCGATATTATAATCTATATCTCCTTCGATACGCTTTACTTCCGATACATCAATATTCAAAACATCATTTGCTTCTCTTTTAAAAACAAGTTCGCCTGAAACCTTCGCAATAACATATCCATCCTGAATAAAAGCATTTTTCCCCACAGTACATTTAGCTTCTTTTCCAATAAGCCCTTCTATCTCCTTGCCATAAACATCCTTACCGCTTTCTCCCTTCGAAGGAGGAACGATCTGGGCTAACTTCTCATTGGCCTCAACAATCAAAAAATTTGAGACTTCTCTTAAGTCAACCTTTTTTTCGGTATCGTAATTCACTTTTTCCTTTCTGACCAAAATATTAACTTTTCCATCGTCACCAACTTTGGGACCTTTTCCGTAAGCTATGGGAATTTCTGTGTTAAATTTTACATTAGCGCAAAGCTCTCGTATTGTTTCCATACTTATTCCGTAAGAAATCCCGTTACTCTGAAGAAAAGCAAGGACATCATCAACTTTTAAATACACTCCGTCATCTAGTAGAATAACAGAAGCTACCATGCTGTCCCCGGATACTTTCAGTTTGAGTTTGGCCATTTGGATAACCCCCAGATTATAATTTTTTGTATAAACATAAAAGGTTCCCCTCTGGAACATCATCCCATATCATGTGTCCGAAAACCTTTTGAATAATAAAAACTCCTAGACCTCCATCCCTATAGTCTTCAAGATCTCTGGGCTGTATTTTTTGTGGATCAACCTTTTTACCGAAATCCCTTATTGATATACAAAATACCCTTTCCTCATCAATAGAGAACTCAACATTAATACTATGATTTTCCTCAAAGTTGTATGTATGTTCTATAACATTGGCTATTGCCTCATTTAATGCAAGTTCAAACATAAATATTTCATCTTCTTCATCATAATTATTAACTCTGAGAAACTCTTTCAGCACCAACCGTAAGGCTTTAATATAAATGCTTTTACTCTCTATCTCCATCTTTATCTGACTCATAAGCCCCCCCGTAAGTCAAACGACTATGAATTTGGCACGCCAATTTCCTATATTAATACGACCACTCTTTGTTATTCCTATATCTTTTGCTTCAGAAGAATTAATAACAATGCTTTTAGGTCTTATACTTTTTAAAATTTCCATAGGTTCTTCTTTTATATCCTCAAGACGTATATCATATGGGATTCTTATTTCAAGGGCTCCGTTGAATTTGAAAAGCTCCTGTGCCTTCATCTCTCCTACAATCTCAGAAAGTTCTTTGAGTCTCTTTTTTTGAGATAAAATGTGCAGCTCTTCAGATTCTGTTTTTGAAAAAGAACAACCGCAAAAAGTCTGTCTATATATACCAAATCTTCTACAAAGATCCGCACCAAAGGGAATACCATTATCAGAACGAAAATTATAAAAGTCAAAGGTCACCCTATACTTTAATGAAAGAGCTTGCCCTATGCGCCTTATAAATTCCTGTTCTTTCCTTGGACTTGCGGTAAGTGTTGTAGTAACATGCAAAAAACCTTTTTCAGCCGCAGTTTCGAATGTTTTTTCCATTCTCATATAAATACACTTCTGACATCTGTCCATTCCTTCTATATTCTCTGAAATAAATGCAAGATAACGGTTTGGATCATACACAGAGTAAATTTCTTCAAATCCATACTCCAAAGGTACCTTTTTAAGCTGACTTTTCCTCAGAAAATACTCACTACTGTCGTCAATATTGGGATTATAAAAGTATACGTATACTTTTAGATCTTCTTTCATCAAAATTTTACTCGCTGCAAGAAGATCCGGCACACAACAGACATGTACCAGCATCTGTTTCAAAATTCTATATACCCCCTTATTTTTTCTATCTGCTTGTCGCTCATACCTGTAACTTTCTTCAATTCGTCCATATTTTCAATAGTTTTTATCTTTCTGTACTCCAAAATAATATTTGCAGTCTTTTCTCCAATCCCTTCAAGCTCTTCAAGCCTTTGTGCAGAATCTGAGTTGATCTTTACTTTAGATTGCCGGTATTCAAACTTTTTTGTTGATATAGTAACATAATTCCTTATTTTTTCGACAGTTTTTTCCCCTATTCCGGTTATATTTTTAAGATCATCTATACATGAAAATCCGTGCTTTTCACGGTATTCAATTATACTCATTGCTTTGGAATATCCTATGAATGGAATATTCATGAGTTCTTTTATATCCGCCGATGAGATATCCACAAGATAATCTTCTTGAGGTTCTTTCTTATTTTCTGTTTGATTTACCATCGCCATAACACCTATAAGGATTACTACAAATACTGCCAAAAATGTGAAAAA
>CALMRR010000179.1 GCA_937871925.1 uncultured Petrotoga sp. | reverse complement strand
TCTTGAAAATTTAAGGAAGCTTAGCCTGATACTTAAAGGCATGGTAAGACTTCAGAATGAAGGCAAACTTGACCAGGAAAAGATAGAGCAGTACAAGAGAAGTCTTCAGACAGCCAAAACTCTTAAAGACAATCTTGAAAGCAATGAAAAAAGATTAGAGGAAATAAAAAAAATAATCGAATCTTCGGAGAATGACGGTTTTATTCTTGCAAAAGAATGTGTCTATCCGGGAGTGTCGATAACCATACATAAACGTAGATTTTTTCCTGATCGTGCGATGGTAAAGGTTATGTTTATGAGAGTAGAAGATAAAATAGTGTTAAAAGGTTATTCAAAAGATTAACGGAGGCAACTAATGAAAAAGCTTACAGTAGTGTTTTTTTGGGTATTTCTAACATTTATGACAGTATGTGCTTCTTCTCTTGACAGATATGTTTTTATCTTTGATGATGACAAGCTTGTTTATGATTCAAAAGAGTTAAGCGTACTTGGTTTTTATCTTAAATATTGGAGAAGCGGTTATGAAGAGTATAAGAGTACTGCCAATACGATATTTTCTGAAAACATGGATCTTTTTTTTCCAGATGATACGGCTGTTTTGGATATTTTTTCAAGTATCAACCCGCAGGAGTTTTTATCTCCAGGTAAAAAGTTTAGATCGGCAAAAGAAAATTATCCTCAGTCTATAATCATCAATGCTTTTTTCATTGAGTTTTTATATTCCGATTGGGAAAGATCCGGAGAAGTGCAGGCTGGTAAGGAAATAATAGATTCATGTGATAACCTTGAACAGCTTGTGGGAATAAATCCACTTTCTTCTTATTATAAATCCAAAGTTCTATGGAAGTCAAAAGTGATTGGAGACAGCGCTCAGGCGCTTAAAATAATAAAAGATATATATGCTGAGTATTCTGACAATATAAAAATTTTATATGAGTATATTGTTATGAGCTATCAGAATGATGATTATAAAAAGGTAACAGATCTATATGAGAACTACATAAAATTAGGCGAAAGTGCCGATGAAATAAATCTCATTGCAGCAAAGTCATACCTTAATTTAGGAAACAAGGATAAAGCCAGGGAACTTGCATTAGATATAACTAAAAGTTCTGGGAGAAAAAATATTTTAGCTTCTACATACGAACTTCTGGGAGATATTGCCCAGACTAATGTTCAAAAGATCAATTACTATAAACTTTCTCTTGAATATGATGAGAAAAACGGACTTATATGGAGTAAGCTAGGGGTTTCATATTTGCAGGAAGACAGAAAAGAAAACGCACAGCTTGCAAGAGTCATACTCAATAAAGCACTTTCGCTATATCCAAATCAGCCTGAGATTAAAGCTGAACTTGATAATTTGCAGAGGGATATAAAGATTAAGGGAGTCATGGTTTACATTCTTCCACTGCTTGGTATAGTAATTGGAGGCATAACAGTAATGATTGTACTGGAAAAACGTAAAAAGAATAGGGAGTACGAAGAAATGCTAAAAAAATAAGTGAGGTAAGTATTCATGCAGGAGATAAAATGTAGTATTCTGGATAAAGGTTTTGTAACTCTTATAGATATGATGGGTGATGATTTTTCAGCCGTTAAAGCAGCAAGGGTTTCATATGCCAAAGAACAGTCCCCTGATATTGAAAGGGACAGAGCTTTGATAGAGTATCTTATGAAAAACAAGCACGAATCACCTTTTGAACACATAACACTTACTTTTCATGTGAAATGTCCTATTTTCGTTGCCAGACAATGGCTTAGACACAGGATAGGAAATTCTTACAATGAGATCAGCCGAAGGTATACTACCAAATACAGTGAAGAGTTTTACCTTCCCGACCACATAAGAGTACAAGATGAAGAAAACCGTCAGAGTTCATATCTATGCGAGGATAACGATAAAAAAGAACAGGCTTTGCTGCTTATTGAAGAAAGTTATAAGAGTGCGTATGAAACATATCAGAAGCTTTTAAAATTAGGTATTGCAAGAGAAATGGCCAGAATAGTCCTTCCTGTGGGAGAGTATACTCAATTTTATTGGACATCTAATATACGATCGATTATGCACTTTTTAAATCTGAGG
>CALMRR010000178.1 GCA_937871925.1 uncultured Petrotoga sp. | reverse complement strand
CTGTTCAAGATAGCCTATCTTAAGATTCTTGTCGCCAAGTGTATCGGCAATTTCAAGTCCAAGGTCAAGAGCAGAGAGCTTTGTGCCAACTGAAGAGTCAGTTGCCCCTACTACAGTTGCAACATTTCTAAGCATGTCGTTTATCTGCTTGCTGAAGTAGGCCATAAGGTTTTCCTGTCCTATATATGAAATATAGCCCTTAAGCTGGTTAAGCTGTATCCTGGTATACTGTATTTTTACCTGATTATCGTTAGGATTTACCTGATAGTACTCAGAAACGACTCTGGAAGATGAAGGATACTGAAGGAAAAGCTCCTTAAGCACTTCAGTTCTTTGAGAGGTTATCGATGCTGATTTGGTTTCATTTTCCTTTTTATACTGCGCAAGTGCATTTGGATCCGTAAGGTTCATTGTTTCAAATTTTTCTTTAAGTTCTATATACTTTTTAGCATCATCGTACTTGAGTTTTTCTGTTGTAAGGGTAAAGTTGGATGTGTCTTTTGATATTTTTTCCGTAAGCTCGTTTATTTTCTCATTGATCTTTTCAATTCCCATGGAAACAATATTTTTGTCAACGCTGCTAACAAGAGTAATATAAGCCGTTGCATCATTGGCATTTTTATCATAGATGAGAGAAAGTGCATTGGATGCATTGACAAAAATGGCCATAAGTTCGGACTTGGCATCTGGCAAAGCCTTTCCTGTTGAATCTACAACATCTATGGACAAGTCATTCAAAAGTTCTTCAAGAGCTGTTTTGTCTTCAACTGAGGAGTTAAGTCTTGCTGCAAGACTTATTGCTTTATCAACATAAACCTTTCCAAACTTCTGATCTGCTTTATATGTTTCAAACCATGTTTTGAACTTTTCCTGCTTTAATGTATTCTCTATCTGGCTGTATATATCAGGATACTTCAATACATCTTCAGGTGTACTGAATACTTTCTTATCTTCAACCTTTATAAGATGTGAACCAAACTGTGACTGTACAGGACCTATAAGTTCATTTACCGTTGCGTTAAATGAAGCATCTTCAAATTCTTGAACCATAGTT
>CALMRR010000177.1 GCA_937871925.1 uncultured Petrotoga sp. | reverse complement strand
GTAAGAAGAAATCATTGTAAATTCTTTCGGAAATATTTTTTTTGGAATTTTATCTTTTACCCTTTCTGAAAGTTTTTTTATAAAGCTTTCATCCGTTCCGCAACATCCCCCTACTATCCGTACCCCTATGTCTACCATATCGCAGACTCTTTTCACAAAATATTCTGCCGTAAGACCGTAAACTGTCTGTCCGTTTATTATTTTAGGAAGTCCGGCATTGGGCTGGACTATAACCGGAACAGATGAGTACTCAAGCACTTTCTTTACATGAGCATACATTTCATCTGGCCCCAGAGAACAGTTCAGTCCTAAGGCATCAACTCCAAGGCCTTCAAGAACATTTACCATAGTAAGTATATCTGTTCCTGTAAAGGTTCTACCGTCATGCCCCAGAGTCATCGTACATATGACGGGCAGGTGGGAATTTTCCTTTGCTGCAAGTACCGCAGCTTTTGCTTCATAAATATCGGATAAGGTTTCTATTATTATAAGATCTACCTTGTTTTCTGCTCCAGCTAAAACCTGTTCCCTGAAAAGCTCATATGCCTGTTCAAAGCTCATCGGACCTGACGGCTCCATAAGCATACCCACAGGACCGATGTCTAGTGCTACTTTTCTGTCCTTCGATACCTTTTTGGCATTCTTCACAGCAGCGCCGATAACGTCATTTACAGTGTATGTACTATCCGAAAGCTTATACCTATTTGCCCCGAAAGTATTAGTTGTGACTATATCACAGCCAGCATCAATATACTTTCTATGGATCTGTTGTATAACTTGCGGTTCTGTTATATTATAAAGTTCGGGTATTTTTGAACCTCTAAGCCCCTGTTTCTGAATCATTGTACCCATAGCACCGTCAAAAACAGTTATTTTATTTTCATCAAACATACTCCCACCTCTTTATTTTAATCCCATAATAGCGGTAATTGATTTTTCAGGTATTAACAGACAGCGTTCATTTACATATAGTCCTATGCTTTTTTCTGTCTGGAGGAGTTCGATTATTTCCTTCTGAACCTCAAGCCCAAGATCCCCATATCCCGGAC
>CALMRR010000176.1 GCA_937871925.1 uncultured Petrotoga sp. | reverse complement strand
CTCAGCAAATTGGCGGGCAAATTTTTGTTGACACATGGGGGTTAGTTTTTCCTTCAGACTACAAAAAAGCCGGTGAAATGGCGAGAATTTCGGCAAGTGTTTCCCATGATGCAAGTGCGCTTGACGGTGCACAGTTTGTTGCAGGCTGTATAAGTCATGCTTTCAACGAAACTGATATACTAAAACTTGTAAAAGATGTTTCTGATGTTCTTGATAAAGGATCAGAGTACAGGGATATGATAGAAAAAGTCCTTGATTTTTATAAAAATAATCCAGATGATTGGAGAAAGTGTTTCTTATATGTAAAATCGCTATATTCCGATAAGAAGAAGTATCCCGGTGTAGTCCATGTGATACCTAATTCTGCGGTAATAGTCCTTTCACTGCTTTACAGTAAAGGGAATTTTTCAAAAGGAGTACTTGTTGCAACAATGTGCGGATGGGATACAGACTGCAATGCCGGAAATGTAGGAACTATACTTGGAGTAATGAACGGTATCCAAGGTATAGAAGAAAAATGGAAAAAACCTATAAAAGACTTTTTCATAACCTCAAGCGTAATAGGAAGCCTCAATATATGGGATATACCCTGTGCAGCAAAGTATATCGCCGCTTTGGGAGCAAAAGCAAATAAAGAGCCAGATGAAATGTCCGGATACGACGGTGAGATCTGCTGTGACTTTGAAATACCAGGATCTACACACGGGTTCAGATCTGACAACGAAAACATAGTTACATTTATAAATACAGACGAAGAGGCTTACAGTGGTAATAGATCGCTGAAAGCAGTACTCGTTACAATGGAGAAAAACGTTACCCAGAAATTTTTTATAAAACCTTTCTACAGAAGATCCGATTTCAGTGATGAGAGATACAAACCACAACTCTCTCCCAAAGTGTATCCTGGTCAGAAGGTATCTTGTGTCTTAAAAATAAAGGAGATACCACAGGATGTAATGATAAAAGCCTGTATGTACATAAAGTATGACGGGAATACAGAGTATGTCTCTACACAGAAGTATACTCTGAGACAGGGAGAATGGGAAAGGATGGAACTGGATATTCCCGACATTAACCACACAGCAGTGGAGGAAATAGGTTTTAAGCTGTCCAATGTAAGTGGTAATCAGTATCATGGGATTTTTTATGTAGATGATTTTAAAGTAAGCGGAAAAGCGGCATATGCTATAGACTTCTCAAAATTAAGTGATGAATGGGGAGCCATAACACAGTTTACATGGGATTGTGGCTACTGGAGTACTGATGGAGCTTATGTTCAGGGGATATGTTCCGATCATGGAGAGATGTTTACAGGTAATTATTTTTGGAAAGATTATACACTGAATACCAAAGTAAAACTTTTATACGGAAATGATTTTAAACTTCTTTTCAGAGTAAACGGTAATCTTATACATTATGGTTTTGGATTTGAGGATAATATGCTGGTTCTTTTCAAAAAGAATAAGACAAAAGAAATTCTGTGTAAAAAGCCATTTGCTGTACAGATTCATAAGCCTTATGAGTTTAAGGTATGGGCAAAAGCTAATAAAATTACAGTTTTCCTTGACGGCGAACAGATATTTGAAACCTTAGATTCAGATCCTATTCTTAACGGTCATGTAGGGTACAGTATAAACTGTGGCTCAAGAATTGAAATTTTGGATTTTTCTTTTAAGGAGGAATAGAGATGAAATCTGCTTCCTGCGGAAGAACAAAGAAAGGTGATGTGCTGATAACTGTTTCAAGGATTGAAACTGAAGAGGTTGTGATAAATATAAAAAGTACTGTTAAAGAACTTTATGCACGTGAAATAGAAAGAACCGTACGTGAAGAACTTTCAAGGGCAGGGAAAACAAGCATGGAAATAACAGTTGATGATTACGGCGCTTTGGACTTTGCCATAAAAGCAAGGTTAATAACAGCACTGCAAAGACTGGAAGAAACGGGAGATGATAAAAATGTTCTGGCGTAGCATAATGTATGTGCCCGGAAATACTCCTTCTATGATCCAAAGCTCCATGATATACGGTGCCGATGCTATAGTTCTTGATCTTGAAGATTCTGTTGAAGAAAGTGAAAAAGATAGCGCCAGAAATTTAGTATCATGTGCCTTGAAAATGCTTGATTTTTCAGGAACCGATGTTTTTGTTAGAACAAACTCCGTTGACAGCAAACACTTTCAGAGAGATCTTCGGGCTGTTGCAGGTACATGTATTTACGGCATAAGGGTTCCTAAGGTTCAGAAAGCCCAAGAGATAGTATATATAGATCAAAGCATTACAGAAATAGAAAACGAACTGAGTCTGCCTGGCGGCATAATAAAGTTCATGGTAAGCATAGAGTCTGCTTTGGGTGTGATAAATATAAAAGAAATCTGCCAGGCTTCAACAAGACTTATAGGAGTAGCGTTCGGAGCCGAAGACTTTACTTACGATATGGGAGTTAAACGAACCAAAGAAGGAAATGAACTGGCATTTGCCCGGTCAACACTGGCATTGACAGCTAGGGCATACGGGAAGATAGCCATTGATTGCGTTTTTTCCGATACCAAAGACCCTGAAGGTTTAAGAAAAGACTGTGAAATTGCAAGGTCATTTGGAATGACCGGAAAATCAGTGATTCATCCCGGCCAGATTGAAGTTGTAAATAAATCATTCTCGCCTTCTGATCAGGAGATTGGGCAGGCACGCAGAGTAATTGAATTATATAAAAAGCTTGGATGTCCCGGAGTATTCAGTTTTGAAGGAAACATGGTTGACCTTCCGGTACTGAAAAAATATCAGCGAATATATGAACTTTACGGACGTGATAAAGGTGAATAAAGTTTTTAATTCGTTTGAAGAACTTTTCAGGGAAATACCGGTTAATGATGGTATGACGATCTCTTTCCACCATCATCTCCGTGAAGGAGATGCAGTTATGTTTCAGGTGCTTAAGAGTATACAGAAAACCGGAGTGAAAGGAATTACTCTTGCATGTACTTCGCTTATGAATACACACGATTTCATTGCTGATATGATAAGTGAAGGAACAGTCAGCAGAATTCAGACATCAGGTTTAAAAGGAAAGCTTGCTGCTATGGCTTTAAACGGAGGCATGCAGGAACCTGTAATATTCAGGTCTCATGGTTCCAGGGCCCGTGCTGTAAGCGATGGGGAACTGAAGGTTGACATTGCATTTATTGCTGCCTCCGCTGCGGATATGTTTGGAAATGCCAATGCAATTGACGGACCAAATGCTTTCGGATCGTTGGGATATGGAGTATGGGAGGCTCAGAATGCAAAAAAGACAGTTATAGTAACCGATTATCTTTCCCGGAGGATTCTAAGAGATATAAGTATAAGTCAATCTTATGTTGATGCCGTGATGATTGTTCCTGCCATAGGAAATACAGCAGGAGTAAAGGAAGGGTCACTCAAGGAAAGAAGCAATCCCAGAGATTCTGTTATAGCCGCTGACGTTGCAAAAACAATTATAAACTGCGGTATAGAGCTTGATCAATCAGGAATTCAAATGGGCAGTGGTTCGGTCTCCTTACAGGTTGGCAGATATCTTAGCGGGTATATGAAGGAAAGAGATAAAAAATTCAAATTTGGGTTGGGAGGTATAACTCAGGATCTTATAGATATGCTCAATAATGGAACTTTTGAGTCTTTGCTGGATGTACAGAGCTTTGATCCGAAAGCCTGTAACTCTATAAGAAACAATAAAAATCATCACGAAATTGATGTAAATACATATGCTAACCCACTCAACAGAAGTTCAGCGGTTAACTTTCTTGATATTGCAGTCCTCAGTGCCACAGAGATTGATACAGACTGGAACGTTAATGTACTGACAGGATCTAACGGAAGTATAATAGGCGCCATAGGAGGCCATCAGGATGTGGCAGCGGCAAGCAAAATAACCATAATTGCTGCACCTCTTTTCAGAAACAGGATCGGAGTTATCAGAAAAAAAGTAACCACAGTGGTTACTCCGGGAGAAAATATAGATATCCTTGTCACAGATTTTGGAATCGCAGTAAAAGAAAGCAGGCAGGACATTATAAAAAACCTTACAGACAACGGAATAAAGGTTCTCAAGATAGAAGATCTATATAAAAAATGTATTTCTTTTACTTCGGAACCATGTACAGTCGGGTTTACGGATAAAGTTGCAGCAATAGTACAGACTCCGGATGGAAAGGTGCAGGATTATATATATAAGAAGGTGTGATATGCGATGATCAATACAAACAATAAAATTCTCAAGCGTATTTATAAGGACAGGTACTACTACTACCTTCTTATCCCGGCGACCGCATACTTTATAATATTCCACTACATTCCCATATATGGCGTCAAGCTTGCTTTTGAAAAGTATAGGATATTTGGTGGGAACCAGTGGGTAGGACTTGCGTACTTTGAAGAGCTGTTTACATCCCCGGCGTTTTATAAAGCGCTTATGAATACTATTATAATCTCCGGGTT
>CALMRR010000175.1 GCA_937871925.1 uncultured Petrotoga sp. | reverse complement strand
CGTTCGATGAGATAACTGAAGCCATGGGAAAAGTAGGCAGATCATTATCAGAAGATCTCAGGGAAACCGGAAAGGGAGGTATTGCTGCGACCAAAACTGCAAGATCGCTTTTAAATGCCTTTTTTAACAATAATATCTAAAACATTTTTTGCTATAGGTGCTGATACATGTGAGCCGTAACCAACATTTTCAACCATAACGACTATCGAATATTTTGGATTGTCGGCTGGCATATATGCGGCAAACCATCCGTGTGGTTTCTTTCCTCCTGAGACTTCAGCAGTTCCAGTTTTTGCTGCGGTTATCACAGGAAAGTTCTTAAAGGCATCATAGGCAGTTCCGCCGGGAGTTGTAACCTCTTTAAGTCCTTTTAGTATGAGCGATAAGTAGTCATTGTTTATTTGGTAATTTTCTGCAAGATTTACTTCATAAACTACCGGAGATTCTTTTTCCAATGTGTTTGAGGACCTTAGAAAAGTATGAAATTTATAGTACTTACCTTTTGATGCAAGGATGTTATAAAACTTAAGGATTTCTATGGGAGTAGTCAAAACATACCCTTGTCCAATATAGGCGTTAAGTGTTTCTCCGGGGTACCATATCTCGTTAAACGTATCTTTTTTCCATTTTTGATCGGGAAAAATTCCTAAAGACTCACCCGGAAGGTCAATTAAAGTTTTTCCTGTTATGTTGTAAAAGTCAGACTTAGTTTTTAGGTAGTCGATTCCGTATTTTTCGCCAAGCCAATAATAATAAGAGTTTACAGATTCTTTGAGAGATTTTATTAGATCAGTAGTTCCGTGTCCGACGAGATTCCAGTCAGTAAAGGATCCGATTACCTGTCCTTTAGAATTTTTAAGCTCATAGCGTCCGTCCGAAAAGATAGTCTTGTCTGGATCAAGACCTGCTTCTAAAGCTGAAAGAGCAATAAAAGGCTTTAAGACTGAGCCAGGAGGATAAAGGGCTGATATGCCGCGATTTATAAAAGGTTTTTTTGTATTGTTTGAGAGCCTTCTATACTCAAGATTGGTAAGTCCTCTGGAAAACATATTTGGATCAGGTGTAGGAAAGCTTACAAGAGCATATATTTCTCCATTTCGCGGATCAGAAACAATTATGGACCCAGGATAGCCCGAACTTTCAAGTTCTTCAAAAGCTTTTATCTGTATATCGAGATCAATTGTAAGATAAATATCATCTCCAGGAATTGAAAAAGTTTCTTCAACTGTACTTTTTATTTTTCCCATGGGAGTAAGATTTACTATCTTGTATCCAGGCTGTCCACGCAGTATTTTGTCATAAATTTTTTCAAGTCCCATAACCGGATTGCCTTCAATATCTACATAGCCTAATATATGATATAACGATACATGTGCATACTTTCGTATGCTTTTTTCCTGAACATACAAAGTTTTAATATTAGAGAGTTTTTTCGCAAGGGCAGCATTAATACTTAAATTTATCTTTCGCTGGAAGTTAAGTTTGTCTATTATTGAATCCAGATCAAGATCGGTTTTTTTTAGTATTTCACGTATAAGTTCCTCTGTTTGTTTGTCAATTTCTTCACTCAAATTATATATTTGAAAGAGTTTTTCATTCCATGCCAGAAGTTTTCCATTTCTGTCGAATATATTTCCTCTTTGTGAGTCGGATTGTATTATTCTGGTATTAAGATCCTGAACTTCGAAGTTTAGGGTACTCCACTTGAAAACTTGAAGATAAAAAGCTCTTATCAAAAGTATAAGTATCCCTATTGCAAAAATAAGGTAAAGCAATTTGCCTCTACTATCTACCATGAGTTATCAGCCTCAGATTGAGAAAATAAAGTACGGAGATCAAAGCGATACCTGTAAAAAAAGAAGAAAACGAAAAACTCAAAAAGTTAAGATAAAAAGATAGGATGGAAAAGTATAGCAATGCTGTCCAGAAGTTTTGTTTAAATTTGGACAAAAGAAGATCACACAAAAAGTACAAAACAAAAAAAAGGATTGCCATAAAACCTATATCGTACCTATTTGCAAAATAAAATAAGGTATAAACAGTTGCAAATATAAAGCGCTTTTCGTCATTCATGCCAAGATATTTAAAGTAAACGGCTAGAAAAGGCATTGAAAAAACTAATTGCGATCCCATCCATTTATCCCATGAAGAACTTACTACTGCAGAGACTGCGACTAAAAAAGAAAGTAAAATATTCATTGCTTACTCCTCCAAAAAATATACTACAGGATTGGCCGCTTTTTTTGATCTAAACAGAAAGAAATTGGCGTAATATTTTGATACAAACTCTCCTGTTATAAGAGTACTGCTTTCAGATACAGAAAGGAGGTACTTTGGAATATTTATATAAACTTGTGTAGACTCAAAAGTAAAGTTTTCAGGAAGTTCAACAAGAATATTTCCTTCCGATTCCTTTATCAGAACATCTAATCCATCAATCTCACCGAAAAATTCATTTTTTCCATATCCAAGCTTTTTAACCTCAACTCTATTTGAAAATACTCCGCATACAAAACCTAGAAGATTAGCGTTTTCATCTATGACCAACGAGTTAAGTTTTGGCTTTTTATTTGCTGCAACAGTAAAAGAAGTAAGATCATCGAACATTATTACACCATAGGGAATGGAAAGTTTTATTTCCATAGTGTCCACTACCTTTATAGGCGAAGATTCTATTTTTTCAAGTATTTTATCAAAGCTATCGGCTGATATGCCTGCCGATAAAAACTTCTGCTGGACTTTTGAAAACAAAAAATCTACCGGATAAGAAATCCAGTAGAAAATATTTTCTGCACTCTTTATCAGATTAAAGAAGATGGCCAGAATTATAAAAAGATTCAGAAAAAAAAGTTTTTTTTTCATTTTTAGATAGCTCTATTTTTCTCAAGATTTTCAAGGATATTTATCTTATCTACTACAAGACCTGCTCCGCGAGCCACGCATGTCAAAGGTTCTTCGGCAACAACAACCCGTATCTTAGTTTCCTTCTCTATAAGCTCTTTCATTCCTTTAAGCATAGCTCCCCCGCCAGCAAGGAAGATTCCCTTGTTGACAATATCAGCTAACAGTTCTGGAGGTGTGTTTTCTATTGCTAATTTTATATTCTCTGTTATCTTTGAAATGGGAAGAGATATAGCTTCACGTATCTCTATACCCGAAAGTACAATTCGTTTAGGAAGTCCGCTGAGCATATCAAGACCGATAACATCAATTTTAAGATTATTATACTCAGGTGTTTCAAAACAGTTTCCTATTTCAATTTTTATCTGTTCTGCAGTTCTGTCGCCTATCAGTAGGGCATACTTAGACTTAATGTAGTTGACAATGGCCTGATCAAGCTCATCGCCAGCAATACGTATTGATTTTGAGAGTACAATGTTGCCAAGAGAAATTACTGCTATTTCAGTAGTTCCTCCACCGATATCAATGGCCATATTTCCGGAAGCTTCTTCAACCTCAAGTCCTGCTCCAATAGCAGTGGCCATAGACTCTTCGATTAAAAAGGCTTTTCCTGCCCCGGCATCAAGTGTTGCATTTTTAAGTGCCCTACGTTCTACTTCAGTGGCATTGGTTGGTATTCCTACTATTACCGTAGGCTTTATAAGGTTAAAGCCACCTAGTGCCTGATTTATGAAGTATTTAAGCATTGCCATGGCAACTTCATAATCGGCAATGACCCCATCTCGCAACGGTCTTATAGCCACTATATTGGCCGGTATCTTTCCAATCATTTTTTTGGCCTCGGTTCCCACCTGAAGAATATCTTCCGAAACTTTATCTATAGCAATAACCGATGGCTCATTAATTATTATTCCTTTACCCTTTAAGTATACAAGTGTATTAGCTGTTCCAAGATCAATTCCAAGATATGCTCTCATTCAAAAAATCCTCCCTGTCATGTCATCATTATAAAGTATAACACACTTACCATAATACGCATAAGTTGAAAATTTTTAGAAACAGAAAATTAAATGATTTTCTGTTTAAAACCTAAGAAAGATCTTAGTGGGAAATTTTGAAAAATCTTTTATAAAGTATATTCCAGAAGAGTCAATTAGCATTTTCAAATAATGGTAGCCGTAAAACTCGATTTTTCTGGATGGATCAAAGAACTTTTTAAAAATATTTTTGGGTAGACCAGCCTTAGTTATAACAGTCACAGGGTATCCTAAGCTTTCTGTTTCATAAATTATAAGCTCTTCCTCAGAAATATTTTTATCCTTTTTCTCCGAAGTTTTTATATCTCCGAATATACTGTTTTTAATATCCTCAAGCTCACTTATTCTTCCCTGTGTGATAGCGGTCATCTGTTTGAGTAGGCGTTTTCTGTTAATATCTACTTTATCAAAAGCGCCAGCACGGATAAAATTTTCTATCACAACTCTGTTTAAACCTATACTTTCAAGGTATTCAAAGATTTCTAAAAAATTTGTTGTTTCAGGAATCTTCAGGTATATTGCTTGAGGAATGCCCTTTATACAACTTATAGGGAGAATAAAGTCTTTTTGAACAATACCTCCCTGAGGAAAGAAAAGATCGGGAGCAACAATATTCATACCCATTGCAAGTATCTCATTTATTATAGACTCAGATAGACCTTTGTATTTTATAAGGCACAGAAAAAATTTTTCAGGATTGAAAAACTTTTCTCTGGCTAAGTTGTAGGTTAGATAAGAGTATGCGACAGCATGAGATTTTGGAAATGAGTACTGGGCAAAATTTTCAATATAGCCAAAAAGTCTTTGAGCCTCATCCTTTCCAATCTTCAAAGATGCATTAAGTAAAAAATCCTTTTTAAGACTGAGTATTTTTGAAGTGTTTTTCTTGGAAAGGGCAGAACGTAGCATATCAGACTGCTCGATTGAAAAATTAGCGATACTTTGTGCTAAAAACATTATCTGTTCCTGAAAAATAAGTACACCATGGGTATTCGGAAAGATCTTTCTCAGAAATTCAGGAGAGCTATCGGAAACATACTCTTCTACCATGCCCGAATCAAGCGGACCTGGTCTATTGATAGATAAAAGAACCGTAAGCTCATCAAAATCACGCGGTCTGATTTTTATCGAAAGCTTTCGCCCTGTATATGAGTCAAGCTGAAACAGACCTGCTGTAAAGCCTTTAGAGATTTCTGAAAAAGTTTTCTTGTCTTGTTTTTCAACTTTAGTATAATCAATGTTTAGTTCTTTTGCAAAAGTTATTGTATCCAAAGACAGTATATCAAATTTTTCAATGCCTAAAAAAGCAAGCTCTTTCATCTCCCACTCAATAACAGGAACCACTCCTGCTTGGACCGGGAGTACTTGAGCGATGTCTTTTTCAGATATTACTATGCCAGCAGCATGTGTTGACTTGGCAGTATGAAGTCCTTCTAGATAATAAGATAAATAAAATAATATTTTCTGATCCCTTGAAAAAGAACCAAGTTTTTTTATATTAGAAAAACTTCTTAATGGCAAGTCCAAAAAAGAAGCTTCTATAACGTTACCAGTAACCTCACATGCCCTTTTAAGTGCAGATTTGCTCTTGTATCTTGAGTAAGTTCTTATTTCCGAGACTCGGTTTTTCCCATAGACCTTTGAAAGCTCCAAGATCAACTTATTTCTAAACCGTGCGTCGACATCAATATCGACATCAGGCATTTCCTTCCTGTAGAAATTAAGAAATCTTTCAAACAAAAGATCATGAGAAAGAGGATTTACCTGGGTAATTCCCAGACAATATATTAAAAAAGATCCGACTGCCGATCCTCTGCCGGGTCCTATGGATATTCCATTTTTTTGTGCCGTGTCAACTATATTTTTTACATTAAGTATATAATCCGAGACATTAAGTTTCTTAACTACCTCCAATTCGTAGCGTAAACGTTTTATCTCAGGCTCCGAAAACCTTTTTCCCTTTAAGATATTTATAAGGGCATTGATGCCGCCTAACTCTGGAAACCGAACTTTGAAAGCATCAATACTGTATGTGGTTTCATAGGATTCAAAAAACTTAAGCTTCTTTTGAAACTGATCATCAAGGGTATCAGATAGCGTCAAACCATCAAGTTCTTTGAAAAAATTTTTCATAATGCGAGCAGGGAAAAGAACTTTAGGAAGGTCAAAGCTGACAGGGCTACCGCTGAAATCCTTCCTCAGACTATTCATAAAACTTATGACAGAGATTAAATCGTCGGAGTCACGCATTAAAAAAATCTGATTTTTGTATTCGAAAAGAATAATAGGCCTAAAACCATTTTTTTGGGACAGATGTAAAAACTCAGCCCAAGAACAAACATGATCCTCACAGAGAATCACAGTATTTATTTGATGTTTTTTACAAAAATTAAAAACATCTGTTAATTGAAGGTAAGACTTTCCTAAGCTCTTTGATGTAACAATCGGTCCAAGTAGTATAAAATCACCTCCGATCGATATTATATCATAATCAGAAAAGATAAAAGAGTACATTGACATAAATCTCAGAATTTAGTATAATTACTTTACCTTAACTCAGTAAAAGGAATACTCCTTTACTTGGTTTTTGGATTAAAATCAGGAGGTAAATGAAATGTCAAGAGGCTTAGACGTCGATATCAAGAAAGATATCATAGAGAAGTTTAGGATTAATGAAAAGGATAGTGGTTCCACGGAGGTTCAGATAGCTCTGCTTTCTGCAAGAATAAAGCATATAACTGAGCATCTTAAGAAGCATCCAAAAGATTATCATTCCAGAAAAGGTTTAACTAGTATGGTTGGAAAAAGGAGAAAGATGCTTAATTATCTTAAGTCTGAAAGACCTGAAGTTTACCAGGATCTTTTGAAGAAACTCGGAATAAGAGGCTAATCAGAGGTGGGAATTCTCCCACCTTATTTTTATCATTATATGTTAAATGCTCCAAAACTATGGTAAAATAGGTTTATAGAGAAAATAAATTCGTGAGGTGAAATAAATGAAGTATTGGGAAAAAGAGATTTTTGGTAGAAAAATAAGAATAGAGACAGGAAAGATGGCTAAACAGTCGTTAGGATCAGTTTTAATAAATTTTAATGAATCTTCGTTGCTTGTTACAGCCAATGCGAACGAAAAATCAAAACCAGATGTTGATTTTATGCCACTAACAGTAGAGTTTCAAGAAAGGTTTTATGCAATAGGGAGATTTCCTGGCGGATTCATGAAAAGAGAAGGCAAGCCCAGCGATGAGGCTATTCTTGCATCAAGGCTTATTGACAGGCCAATAAGACCGTTGTTTCCGAAGGATTTTCATAATGAGGTTCAGATTATTTCAACAGTATTTTCGATGCTTCCTGATGACAGTATTGAGACATGGGGAATAGCCGGAGCTTCTCTGGCACTCAATATATCTCCTATTCCATTTGAAGGCTTTGTTGCGGGAGTAAGGATAGGTTATGTGGATGGAAGTTATATTGCTTTTCCAACACAGGAACAGCTTAAGAACAGCAGAATGGATGTTGTTGTGGCCGGAACAAAAGATGCTGTTACAATGGTTGAAGGGGAATCGCTTGAAGTAACTGAAGAAGAAATGGTTAAAGCGATCATGTTTGCCCATGATGCTATAAAGCAGATAATATCAATTCAGGAAGAAATAAGAAGCGAAATAGCGGTTGAAAAATGGGTTATTAAAAATATAGAGTATCCTTGCGAATTCATAAATGATTTTAAATCACTTATGAATGAGGCTCTGCTTAAAAAAGCCATACTTACTAAAGGCAAAAAGGCCCGCGATAATGCTATATCAGAGTATAAAGAAAAAGTCTTCACTGATTTTGAAGAGAAGTACCTTGAAAAATGGACAGAGGATTTTTACGATTCAAAAGCAAGATTTTTAAATGAGTTTTTTGAGGACGAAGTAAAAAAAACCATGAGAAAGATGATTGTAGAAGATAATACCAGAGTGGATGGAAGAAATCCTGATGAAATAAGACCTATAACCTGTGAAACTCATGTAATACCAAGGCTTCATGGGTCTGCTCTCTTTACAAGAGGCGAAACTCAATCTTTGGGAACTGTTACACTTGGAATTTCGATGGATGTTCAGTTTGTTGATACTATATTTACAGAAGGAGAAAAAAGATTTATGCTTCATTATAACTTCCCGCCGTATTCAACGGGAGAAGTTAAGTCTCTTAGAGGCATAAGCAGAAGAGAGATAGGTCATGGTCATCTTGCAGAAAGAGCTCATAAAAATCTTATTCCGGATGAAAAGGAATTTCCTTACACAATAAGAGTAGTATCCGAAATACTTGAATCAAACGGATCGTCTTCAATGGCATCGGTATGTTCTGCGTCTCTTGCGCTTATGGATGCTGGTGTACCTATAAAGAAGCATGTGGCAGGAATAGCCATGGGTCTCATATTTGAAGAGGAAAAGTTTGTTGTGCTTACAGATATTCTTGGGATGGAAGACCATCTTGGAGATATGGATTTTAAAGTTACTGGAACACGTGATGGAATAACTGCTTTTCAAATGGATGTTAAGGTGGCTAAGGTAAATGAAGAAGTCCTGCGAGAGGCTCTTGAAAAAGCGAGAATAGGAAGAGAAAAAATACTTAACCTTATGTATGAGGCAATACCACAGGCTAGAGAAGAACTTTCGCCATATGTTCCAGCCATGCTTATAACGACTATTCCAACAGAAAAGATAGGAGAAGTAATAGGGCCGGGTGGCAAAGTAATAAAAGAAATAAACCGAAGATTTGATGTTGAAACTGAAATTCAGGATGAAGGCGGTATAGTTAAGGTAAGCGGACAGGACAAAGAGAAAGTGAAAGCCGCTATAAGGTATATTGAGAGCATAGTAAGAGTAATTAAGAAAGGCGATATTATTGAGGGTGAGATACTCAGGGTGGAACCATATGGCCTTTTTGTAGAGCTTTCGCCGGGTAAAAGCGGACTTCTTCATGGTTCGAACCTTGGAGAAGATCCAAAGAAATATAAAGTCGGTGATTTTATAAAAATAGAGGTACTGTCAATAGAAGATAATGGAAAATTCCAACTTAAGAAAGAGGGTTTTGTTAAAAAAAACGTACCTCGTGAAAAAGAGAATGATGGAGGTACAAAAGAATAGATGTATAAAATCAGAACATTAAATAATAATCTCAGACTGATAAGTGTTCCGCGCAATTCAATGAGAAGCGCTTCCATAATATTCTGTGTAGGTGCAGGCTCTTCCGATGAGAACGAAATAGTTTCCGGTGTAGCCCAT
>CALMRR010000174.1 GCA_937871925.1 uncultured Petrotoga sp. | reverse complement strand
GAAATGGAAGTATATATAATCGCCTTCTCTTATTAGATAATCTTTTCCTTCTGCGCTTATATAACCAAGTTCTTTCAGTTTTTTCATATCAGGAATTTCACGTATTTTCTCAAAGTTCACAACTTCTGCCTTTATAAAACCTTCTTGGATATCGGAATGTATTTTACCTGCTGCTTGCAGTGCAGTACTTCCGTTTATGATATTCCACGATTTGGATTCTTTTTCGTTGCCTGTGATAAATGTGATAAGATTAAGAGCCTGCTTGCATTTTAGAATGAACGAGTCAAGAGCGCTTTTTTCTATGCCGTACTCATTTAAAAATACTTTCTGTTCCTGTTCGTCAAGGTCGGAAAGATCGGCATGGAGCTTGGCATGAATTTCGGCAAGCTGTGCACCCCTGGAAAGAGCATACTCTCTGAAAGCTTTTATTTTTTGTGTAGTTGTTTCGTTGGAAGATTCGTCAATATTTGCCACATATATAACAGGCTTTTCAGTAAGCAGAAAAAGGGATTCGATAATCTTTTGGTATTTTTCTGTTCTTTCACCTCTGAGGAAAGTAATTGAAGGCTTTTCACTATTTAGATGTTCTTTTAGTGCGGAAAGTATTTCTGTTTCGGTTCGAGCTTCTTTATCTCCTACTCTTGCCATCTTTGAGGTTTTTTCAATTCTTTTTTCTACCGTTTCAAAGTCTTTGGCTATAAGTTCAAGGTTCACTATATCCGCATCGGCTATAGGGTCTATTTTTCCATTTACATGTGTCACATTGGGATCAGTAAAAATTCTTATTACATGAGCTATACAATCAACATTACGGATGTTTTCCAGAAACAGGTTGCCTAGTCCTTCTCCTTTGCTTGCTCCTTTTACAAGTCCAGCAATATCAACAAATTCAATGCTGGGATTTACCTTTTTTTCTGAATTAAGTATTTTAGTCATTAAGTCCAAACGTTCGTCGTTGTACTCAACAATGGCAATGTTTGGGTTTATTGTGCAGAAAGGATAGTTTTCGGCAGGAACATGCTGTTTGGAAAGAGCGTTGAAAAGGGTTGACTTCCCTACGTTGGCAAGACCTACAAATCCTACGTTAAGCATAATGTCCTCCTTGAAAATCTTTTTGTAATCATTTTTCGGTATCAATTATAACAGTAGAATTTATCTTTTTCTGTAAAATTTCTTAAACAAAATCATGTTAAAATAGATTAAACTATATAAGGGGGGAGTATCGAATGCCATATGCCTTTTCTTATTTTATTCCGACAAGAGTTTTTTTCGGCAAAGACTGTCTTAATAATAACTATGCCACTTTAAGCAGTTTAGGTGAGAAAGCTCTTATAATAAGCGGACGAAAATCAGCTAAAGCCTGCGGGGCTTATGATGAAACCGTTGAAGTTTTAAATAAACTGAATATAGAATCTGTTTTGTATGATCAAATTGAAGAAAATCCATCGTTTTCTTCGGTTCAAAAAGCTGTGGAGTTTGGGCTTGAAAATGATGCTGATTTTGTAATAGGTATCGGAGGAGGAAGTCCTATTGATGCAGCAAAGGCAGTTGCAGTACTAATTGCCAATCCATTTATGAAGATAGAGGATCTGTTTGACGGTGATTTTGACATAGCACTTCCGATAGTTGCAATTCCTACTACCAGCGGAACAGGAAGCGAAGTAACAGAATTTTCCGTTCTGAACTCTCCTGAAAACAGGAAAAAAAGTTTTAAAAGTGATGTGATTTTTCCCGATATAAGCTTTATAGATCCCAAATATACCCTTAATCTTTCATCCGAGCTTACAATAACTACAGCCTGTGATGCTCTTTCTCACAGTATAGAAGGATCATTGTCGCTGAAGTCTACAATTCTCACTGATCTTTATGCCGCAAAGGCTATTGAGCTGATAAAAGAAAATCTTCCTAAGCTTGTGAACTCTTCTTCAGTTTTATCTGAAGAAGAAAAGTATGAGTGCAGACAGGCTCTATCTCTGGCATCAATGCTTGGAGGTATGGTTATATCGCAGACAGGAACGGTTTTGCCTCACTCCTTCGGATATAACATGACAACTTTTTACGGGCTAAGACACGGAGTTGCAACTATAATTTTCTTGCCCAGTGTTCTTCGTAAGGCTGAAAAGACTAATCCTGAAAAGCTGGGTATTTTTAAGGATAGTTTTAAATCAGTAGATAAGTTTGATGATTTCCTTGAAAAATTGG
>CALMRR010000173.1 GCA_937871925.1 uncultured Petrotoga sp. | reverse complement strand
TAGCATAACGGATTTCATAAAATATCCATATAGATTGGTTAGTTTCTCCTGGTTGATAGTTGCTAAAAAATGTACAATTTTAAAGTTTTAAGAGTTAAATGCTGATAATCTCATCTTACAATCAAAAAAAAGCCGAAAAAAGGCTTTTTTTTTGATTGTAACTTTAGTTATAATACAAGTAATATACAAAAGACTGTACATTGATCTTTATTTTTTAAACAGACAAAATACAAAATTCTGTACAATGAGGATTATAATATGGCTTTAAACAGCGAATTAATGCAAAAAAATGGTTTGATGGCAACACTTTTGGCAAGAGAGTTTATAACAAAAAAGATTGATGACAGAATAAACACCGTGTCTTATTATGCCCAGAAGTATTCCTATGGCAGAGGTACGGTTCAGAATGCCATGGCTTATCTTAAACAAGCCGGAGCTGTTGAACTTGTTTCACGCGGACATATGGGAACTTTTATTAAATCACTTGATTATGAAAAGCTATGGGTGCTTACCTCTTGGGAAACGCTTATGGGAGTTATGCCGCTTCCTTATTCGAGACTTTATGAAGGACTTGCGACCGGTCTTTATAAAAGTGCCCAATCAAGGAAGATACCGTTCACACTTTCTTATATGCGGGGAGCAAAAAACAGAATAGATGCACTTCAAAGAGAAAGGTACGACTTTGCTGTCATATCCAAGTTCGCATATATCAAGAGCATTGATACGGCAGAGATAGAGATGGTAATGGATTTTGGCAAATACTCATATGTAAACGAACACGCAGTTGTTTTTTCGCAGGATAAAAATGAGATACAGGACGGTATGATAATCGGTATTGATAAATCTTCGCCTGATCTTTACTATCTTACGCTTGAGGTCTGCAAGGGAAAGAAAGTAATTTTTAAAGAACTGCCGTATAATCAGATACTTACAAAACTTCTGAATAAAGAACTTTCAGCCGCAATATGGAATATGGATGAAATAAACGACAGGAAGATAGAAATAAATACTATGAAAATAGAGCTTGAAGGCTTTAATATGGAAGATACCAATGCGGTTATTGTAGTAAAAAAGGGAAACGACGGGGTTAAAAATCTCCTTCTTCAGGTTCTTGAGATAAAAAAGGTTACACAGTACCAGAAAAAAGTTCTTGCAGGTAAGATGATACCTAACTACTGATTTTCGGAGGCAATGATGGATTTATTTCTAAGACTAAATATTCTTAAGGATTCAGGACAGATAGACCAGCATATTTTTGATAGTATATCCGAGTTTATATCTTTTTTCAAACAGGCTCACGGCATTATTCTTACAGAAGAAAATGGTTCAATGCTTATAACTCATCTTTGCATTGCGCTGGACAGAATAAAAAAAGGAAAGACAGTAAACAGCCTTGAAAAAGATATCTATGAGGAAATTACCGATGACTGTAATTTTGAGAAAGCAGTAAAGGTAACTGACGAATTGGAAAGGATTTTTGGAGGTTCAATACCGGATGATGAAAGGGGTTATATATACATGCACCTTTGTGTGCTATTAAAACAAAATGATTAGAAAGGAGCTGTCAAGTTGCTTAAAATCGTTGTAGGCGGCCAGATTGACAAGGATATGGTTGCCAGAAAGATAAGGGAAATCGGAAAGGAAAAAGTTTCGGTAGTCATCATGTCGGATATTCAGGCGGCAATGGCTATAAAAACCGGAAGTGCCGATTATTATTTCGGTGCATGTAATACCGGTGGTGGAGGAGCGCTTGCCATGGCTATTGCGTTGCTAGGTATGAACCTCTGTGCGACGGTTTCTATGCCTGGAAAGATTAAAAGCGATACAGAAATTCAAAATGAGGTCAAAAACGGGAAAAAAGCGTTCGGTTTTACTCCGCAGCATGCCGATCAGGTACTTCCCGTTATAATGAAAGAGATTCTAAAATAACTCTAGGGGGGTAAGTCTATGGGATACGTGTTAATAGCTCTGATAGGATGTATGGCAGCAATTCTTGCCAATAAGGGCGTAGCAGTTTTCAACGATGGATTAAGACCTATAATGCCGGAGTATCTTGAAGGCAGAATGGACAAAAAAGCACTTGCAGCAACCAGTTTTGCATTGAGTTTTGGATTGGTCATTGGTTTTGGAATTCCTGTTTCAATAGCGGCAACCATAATTCTTATTCACTCTGTGCTTCTGGGAACAGATATAATAGGTACATGGTCTCCTTCCGGTAAAAAAGGAATGATAATAGCCGGTATTGTCGGAGCATTGTATGGTCTTGGAATCATGGTAGGTCTGCAGGTTATAGTAGATGTTTTTGCCAAACTTCCTGTGAACTTCCTTTCAAATCTCGGAAAGGTTGGAGATCCTATAATAGCTGCGTTTGCAGTTTTTCCGGCAATAGTTGTAGGTTATCAGTACGGTGTTAAACACGGTCTTTTCACACTGGTAGTCTCTTTCATTGTGAGACAGATAGTTCAGTACTATGGAGTGTTTAAAGTAGGC
>CALMRR010000172.1 GCA_937871925.1 uncultured Petrotoga sp. | reverse complement strand
GCTTTTTTTGCCAGAAGTCTCTCTCGCGCGGGGGTGAGGAGTGGAACCTTGCTTGTTTCCTTAAGATAAATCTTTATAGGATCATTCAGCGATATATTATCATACATTTTAAGCTCTATATCATCGTAAAAATCAGGATAATCATCTGCCGGTTCTTCCTCGGTTCTAGTATCGTCAAGAACATCCGATATTTCTTCTTCTTCTTCGGAGTCCTCATCGTCAAGTATCTGTATACCCGCCTCTTCAAGTGCTACATATATCTTTTCTATTAATTCCGTATCAAGCTCATCAGATACTTCCACAGGCATAGCCTCGTCTATATCGGAATAAGTAAGTATTCCGTTTTTAGACTTTGCCGTTTTTTCCAGAGTCTGTATAATGGCATCAACATTTTTTCTGCTTCTCACAATAACCTTTACTTCTGCCTGCTGAGAATCCGGATTTATATTTTTTACTTCCAGTTCGGGGATCTGGCCAATGATCTCAATGCTTTCTTTTTTGCTTATACGGGAAGATTTCTTTGAGAGGTTGTTCTTTTTGTCGCCGGTCTGAAGCTTTGCCATCTTATTACCCCCTTGTGTTGCAGAAATTTTGAAGAGTTTCATAAATGAAGCACCAAAATTATTAGACTTAAAAATTAAAAAAAAGTTCAAATATTTTTATTGACAGACATGGTTGTTTGTGTTATAATTTTGCATGTACGCTTTGGGAGATCGTCCAACGGCAGGACTTCGGACTCTGGATCCGACTATGGTGGTTCGAATCCGCCTCTCCCAGCCAAACATCAAAGAAGAACCTGAAAAGGTTCTTCTTTTTTCACCCTATATTCTAACACAGGCATGCAGGTATGTCAAACGTCAAAATCATGATATAATAAATCTGTTGTCGGATTAAAATTCGAAATACTATTTATCCAAAGGAGAAAAAAATGAAGGTCATATCTCTTGTAGGCGCACGGCCGCAGTTTGTAAAAGAGGCTGTCATAAATTGGGAGTTCAGAAAACAAGGAATAACAGAAATACTTGTTCATTCAGGACAACACTATGATTACAATATGTCAGATATATTTTTTAAGAGCCTAGACATAAAATCACCTGATTATAACCTGAATGTAGGCTCTGCCACACACGGACAGATGACAGGCAGAATCCTTGAAGCCTTTGAAGCAATAGTAATAAAAGAAAAACCGGACATGGTTCTGGTCTACGGAGACACCAACACCACACTTGCAGGAGCAATTGCATCAGTAAAACTCAAAGTTCCGATTGCCCACGTAGAAGCCGGGATAAGACAGAAACCTAAAGACATGCCGGAAGAAATAAACAGGGTACTTACAGACAGGATTTCAAACTTTCTTTTCTGTCCCAGCATGCTTTCCGTGAAAAACCTTGACTGTGAGGGAATAAAAGATGGAGTTGAGTTTGTCGGTGACACCATGTATGATGTATACACAAAAATGGAAAAACTTTTTGATACCTCACAAGCTCTTAAAGAGTACGGTCTTGAAAAAAACGGCTTTGTTCTTGCGACTATACACAGAGATTTCAACACGGATAACCCTGAAAAACTTTCTCAGATAATCGACAGTTTAAACAGGCTTTCAAAAGAAATAAAAGTACTGTTTCCTATACATCCCAGAACAAAGAAACTGGCCACGACTCTGGGAAAGAAAATGCTTTTTGATGTAACCGACCCGATAGGCTACCTTCAGCTACAAGCTCTTGTAAAGTCAAGCAGGCTGGTTGTAACCGACAGCGGCGGACTTCAGAAAGAATCTTATTATGCAGGAAAAAGGGGAGTAATAGTAATGCCAGATACAGGCTGGCGAGAACTTACAGACTGCGGCTGGAATATTCTGAGCAGTCCTTCGCAAATATATGAAAATACTATAAAAGCAATAAATGAAAATCGTCCTTATCCTAAGAATATATATGGAAACGGTAACGCTGCTGAAAAAATAACAAATGCCATATTAAAATAACGGGGGTGTACTCATGAAGCTTTTGGTTACGGGTGTGGCGGGATTTATCGGAAGTAACTTTCTTTACTACTATCTTGCCTCTCACAAAGACTGTAAAATAATAGGCATAGACAAGCTTACCTATGCAGGCAATACGGCTAATTTCGCTGCACTGGACAGCGAATCCGCAAAAAGATTTGAATTTATAAAGGCCGATATCTGCGATGCCCAGAAGATGAAAGAAATATTCGAGTTGTACAGTATAGACGGTGTCATAAACTTTGCAGCTGAAAGTCATGTTGACAGATCTATACATGATCCTCAGATATTCCTTAAAACCAATATTCTGGGGACCCAGACCCTTCTTGATACATGTAAAACCTTCTGGTACAAAAACGGAAAGTGGGATGATGGAAAAAAGTACCTACAGGTATCCACCGATGAAGTTTACGGTTCGCTGGAAAAGACAGGATACTTTTAC
>CALMRR010000171.1 GCA_937871925.1 uncultured Petrotoga sp. | reverse complement strand
AGAAAAATTTACGGATTATCTTAAAAAACTGGGATATTAATTTATTAATAACAAGGTGATACAATGAAAAATCTTTTTCTTTTAATAGTAGTATATATGGCATTTATAAGTCTGGGACTCCCTGATGGCATCTTTGGAGTAGCCTGGCCCAGCATAAGAATTGATTTGGGTCAGCCTCTCGAAGCAGCCGGTATAATATCGGTTATATTAATGCTTTGTTCTGCCCTGTCAAGCTTCATGAACGGAAGGATAGTACGGAAAACAGGAACAGGAAAACTTGTGCTTATTAGCTGCATTATGACCGGATCGGCACTTCTAGGCTACTCATTTATCCCATCCTTTGCCTGGTTGATTTTTCTGGCATTTCCTCTTGGGTTTGGCCAGGGGGCAGTAGATTCAAGCCTTAACAACTACGTGGCAAATCACTACTCGTCAAGACACATGAGCTGGCTTCACTGCTTCTGGGGAGTCGGCGCCATGTCCGGACCGCTTATACTATCTGCGGTCATGAGAGGCGGAGGAACATGGCGGAAAGGTTATCTAAGCATCTGCTTAATACAGCTTCTTCTTGCTGTACTTTTCTTTATAAGCTTAGGCCTATGGCAGGAAAGTACAAAAAAAGAAAAGGAGGATGTACCGTCTTCTCATGAAACTAAAAAAAAGTTTTTGACAGATATTTCGCCATGGCTTTCAATATTCATGTTTTTTGTGTATACAGGTGCTGAATATACTGTTGGCCTTTGGGCAGGCAGTATGCTTATTGAATCACGCGGCCTCACGGGAGAAACTGCGGGACTTTGGATATCGTTTTACTACGGCTCGATAATGCTTGGAAGATTTTTAACCGGATTCGTAGTAAACAAACTCGGAAACCGTTTTATGATAAAGGCCGGGCTTATACTAAGTGCCTTTGGAATCGTTCTGATTTTTTTCAGGACATGCCCTGCTCTCACCATGATAGGACTTATAATGTGCGGACTCGGATTTGCTCCGATATACCCATGCATGATGCACGAAACTCCCAAAAGATTTGATGCTGGCACATCAAGATCTCTCATAGGTTATCAGGTCGGTGCGGCATGTATAGGAGGTTCGTTTATTACAGCAGGTCTGGGAGTACTTTTTTCTAAAATAACTCTTGAACTTATGCCTTTAGCGTTGCTTGTACTTATTGCCTGCATGTTTATAGCCAGCGAGCTTTTAAACAAAAAAACTCCGGTAAAAGAGAGTATTTAAAGCTTATTTCGGAACACGCCTTCTG
>CALMRR010000170.1 GCA_937871925.1 uncultured Petrotoga sp. | reverse complement strand
TCGGTTGGAGCTTCTTCTTCGCTTACCTCTTCCTGTACTTCTTCAACAACTTCTATTACTGCTCCGACATCTTCATTTCTAACTTCTATTTTAGCTTCGTCCACAGTCATAAGCCTTTTAACGTCTTCAGGTCTGACTGTATCAACGACAACAGGAGCAACATATTTTGCGACTTCAGTAACTTCACTTGGTGGAGGTGGTGGAGGTGGTGGAGGCGGTTCAACCATATTTTCCGGTTGTTCAAGATTTTCCAGTTTAATCTCAACTGTCCTTTCAACATGTTTCTTCTGACTCTCTGTTGCTTTCGCATTTATATAAGGGCCAACTATTATAGAACTGGTTACAACGATGCCAATTATCATCCCAATAGTCAAATACCTGGGGTATTTTTTCCGAAGGAGATATGCACCGTATTCCTTGTTCCTTTTTTCGAATATTATCTCATCGAAATTTGGAGCTTCTATCTTTTCTTTTGCCATAATCCTGATAATTTATGGTTATTTATTTTTCACTGGTTCAGGAGTTATGCCGAGAGTCTTCTCAACCATCTGCTCTTCAATCCAACTAATGTCAACAATTGCATAACGGGCTATTCCTACAATGGACATTTCATCAAGGATGTCGACAAAGTTCCCATAAGTAGATTTTTTATACGCTTTTATAAGAACTATAGGTCCTGTATCATCTTCATTTTTAAGTTGACGAATAGCAGCCTCAAGAGAATCCCTTTTTATGTTAATCTTTCCTGAAATAACATCTTTGTTGAACTGGTCTATCTTTCTGAAAAGAGCCCTGTTTCTTTCAAGAAGAAGCTGACGGATACCATTTGGGCCGAAATCTGTAACTTGCAATGGAGGAGGGTTTTTAGTGTCTTCAACCATTCCAGTATACCATAAAACTTTATTTTCAGGGCCAAGTATAACATTCAAAGTACGGCTTTTTGCAATCTTTGGAGCTTCAACTTTTTCTTTTTCGCTTTTGATTTTTTCAGGAAGAACTATTTCCATTATCTTAGGCTTACTAAAGGCCGTTGTAAGCATGAAGAAAGTAATCAGAAGACACATCAGATCAACCATTGGCGTC
>CALMRR010000169.1 GCA_937871925.1 uncultured Petrotoga sp. | reverse complement strand
GACAGTTTGCTGCATACCTGCGCTTAGTTGTGCTGCGGGGGTATCGGGACTTATCTGCATTGAAAATCTTTTCATCATTTCCAAGCTTTGAAGGCACATCTCTTTTTTTGAAACAAAAGCCGGCTCCATTCCAAGGAATATATTTTCGGCAATGCTCTTGTGGGTGAGGAGAGTCCGTTCCTGAGGTATTAGAGCTATTCCGTTTTCGTAAGACTTTGAAGGAGAAATGGACTTAAGTTCACTGTTTCTGAGAAAAATTTCTCCGCTGTCTTTTTTCAGAAGACCAAAAATAATCTTCATAAGTGTGGATTTTCCCGCACCGTTTTCGCCCAGAAGGGCATGAACCTCTCCCTGACGAAGATCGAAACATACATTATCCAAGGCTCTGACTCCAGGAAAATTTTTACAGATATTTTTTACAGATAGAATGCTTTGCTCCATCTAAAAACCTTCTTTCATAAAAGATACCAGTTCATTCCAGTCCGGTCCGCTCCTTGCTCCTTTTCTTGTACAGGTAATGGCGGCAGCTGCGTTTGAAAAGCTTAGCGATCTTTCCAAGCTTTCATTTTTAAAGTAGTGTAAGAAAATGAAGGTTCCTATAAAAGAGTCGCCTGCTCCGGTAGTATCTATTGGTGATATTTTGAAAGCCGGCTGTTTGATTGTTTGCCCATCAGCAGAGCATATACATGCTCCCTTGCTTCCCATTGTAAGCACTATGGTGCCTTTATAATTGTATGTTTTCCTCAGAAAAGCAATGTTTTCTTCCAGTTCGGAAAGACCGCTTATATCCTTCAGAGTTGAAAAAGATACGTTGAAAATATCCAGATACTTGAAAAGCTCGGCAAATATTTCATCAGTCATGCCAAAGCCTTTCATGACAACAGGAGCAACTTGAAGGTTAAAAATAACTTTTTTTCCTCTTTTTTTGAACTCCCTGGCGGCGTAAAGACATGCTCTGCTGGGAATGAAGTCTGTATAAAGTATGTCAAACGTTTCAAATATTTCAGAGTTCAGTTCTTCATCCGAAAGATTTAACAGACAGTCACCGACCCTTGTAAGAATCGATTTATCACCGTTTTGATCTACATAAATAACGGTGGAGGTTGAGATCCCGTTTTCTTTTTTTATCATATATGCAGTATCGATTCCGCTTTTTTTAAGTCCGGTCATAATTACCTCTGATGTGTCGTCACTTCCGATCTTCGCACAAAAAGCACTTTTGCCGCCATACATGGCAATCTGGTTTATAACGTTGGCACAGCTTCCTCCGTCATAGACTTTTTCATCCAGTATATTTGAAAAACCATCTTTCACAGGAAGCCTGTCCACCGTGAAAATTCTGTCAACTGCAATGCTTCCTAATCCTAAGATTTTCATGTCGTACCTCCTATAATCTTCTCATCAGAGAAAAACGTATTATATCGTTTCTGTAGAAA
>CALMRR010000168.1 GCA_937871925.1 uncultured Petrotoga sp. | reverse complement strand
GTTCTCAATAAGCTCCTTCTTACTCCGAAGCTCTATACTCGAACCGATAGCCTTGCTTATATCAGTAAGAATACTTTTATTATTACAGCTTGATTCCTTGTACTTTTCCACAAGCATAAGAATATAATCAATGTTTACCTCTATCTGCTTAATCAATTCTATCTCAAAGACTATATCATCATTAATTACTTCCTTATCGGCATTGGCGCCTCTTCTATACTTCTGATAAAGATCAAGATAAATACTCTGATAATCCTGAAACTCCCTTTCAGATAAAATTTCATTCCCTGCAAAATCATCAAATGAAACAAGAATATTTTTAAGCTTCAGAATTACCCCATACAAACGGATAAAATTTTTTTCCTCATCCTCCCCTAAAATACTATTCCCAAGAGCATACCTTGAAACAAGAGCCTCTATGAGCTCTTTATAACCCGCTCTATACTCCCCTTTTTCATCATACCCATTGTAATACTCATCGTACGTTTTCAAAAGCACAATACCGCTGGCATCTTTATTTCCAAAAAGTGCGATGGCTTCATCTGTTTTTTCCTTTAAATCCCTAAAACAGATGATATTTCCATACGTCTTGACACTGTTCAAGATACGGTTGGTTCTCGAAAAAGCCTGTATCAATCCATGCTGCTTCAGATTTTTATCTACCCATAAAGTATTAAGAACAGTTGCATCAAAACCTGTAAGAAACATATTAACAACAACCAGCAGATCAATCTCGCGATTCTTTACCCTAAGCGAAATATCCTTATAGTAGTTCTGAAACCTATCCGCAGAAGTATCGTAACTCGTTCCAAACTTTGAATTATAATCCATAATTGCCGATTCAAGAAAATCTCTGGAGCTTTTGTCAAGAACATCAGTATTAAGATCCTCTTCGGGCAACAGCCCGTTCAGCTCCTCCTCGTTCGGACTGAAACAAAAGATAGTAGCAACGATAAGATTACTTTTCTTTTCAGCAATCTGCTTTTTAAACTCATTATAATACTTTATCGCCATTGGAATAGATGAAGCAGCAAATATAGAGTTAAACCCGTTAACCTGCCTTGCTTCACGCTTTTCCACAACTTTTGCAGGGCTTTTCTTATCAACCTCATCCCACTTTGCCGTTATAGAATAACTGCTGCTACGCTTAGTTTTCTGGTCAAAATGCTCAAGAACATAAGAAACAATCTCACTGACCCTGTGCGGGTCTTCCAAAGCCTTTTCACGATCTATAGTATAAACTTTCTTATCTATAATAACATCCGGCATTTTTATCGTATTGACAAAGTCTATCCTAAAAGGCAACACATTAGAGTCGTTTATAGCATCCACGATAGTGTAGGTATGAAGCTTTTCACCAAAAGCCTGCTCTGTAGTGCGAAACTCAGGCTTACTGCCCAGACTTGCATTCGCAGCAAAAATAGGTGTTCCTGTGAACCCAAAGATATGATAATTCTTAAAATTTTTAGTAATGGCTTTGTGCATATCACCGAACTGCGAACGATGACACTCATCAAATATAATAACCACATGCTTTTTATAAATATCATGCTGCCTGTTTTTACGAATAAACAAATCCAATTTCTGAATTGTAGTTACAATGATTTTGTACTCATGAGGATTACCTTTCTCATCCCTGTTCTCCAACTGCCTCTGAAGAATCATAGTCGAAGTATTCCCGTTGGCAGCACCCTTTTCAAAACGGTCATACTCCTTCATAGTCTGATAATCAAGATCCTTACGATCAACCACAAACAAAACCTTGTCTATATAAGGCAATGCACAAACCAACTGAGCGGTCTTAAAACTGGTCAATGTCTTTCCCGAACCTGTAGTATGCCAGATATACCCTCCTGCATCCACCGTACCTGTCTGCTTATAGTTAGAAGATACCACTATACGCGACAGAATACGTTCAGCGGCAGCAATCTGATAAGGCCGCATAACAAGCAGCAGCTCCTCGGAGGTAAATACACAGTACTTGGTCAGAATATTCAAAAGAGTATGCTTGGCAAAAAAAGTTTTAGTAAAATCAACAAGATCCGTAATAACTCTGTTGCCTGCATCAGCCCAAAAATTTGTAAACTCAAAGCTGTTGCTCGTTTTTTTACCTTTCAGCCGTTCATTTCCATTTTTCTCCCTGATATGAGAGCTTCTTGTAGTATTACTATAATACTTTGTGTGAGTACCGTTAGAGATTACAAAAACCTGCACATACTCAAACAATCCAGAAGCTGCCCAAAAACTTTCCCGCTGATACCGTTCGATCTGGTTAAAAGCTTCACGGATATCAACTCCCCGTCTCTTTAACTCCGCATGCACCAACGGAAGACCGTTAACCAAAATGGTTACATCATAACGTGCTTCATGCCTGCCGCGGGTTTCTCCATACTGGTTGATAACCTGCAGCCGATTATTGTGAATACTTTTCTTGTCCAACAGATAAATATTTTTAGTTGTCCCATCGTCCCGTTTCAGTGTCTGTATATAATCATCCTGAATTTTTCTGGTCTTTTCCACAATACCATCATTCGGGTTGGCTAAAGACTCAGAAAAAAATCTATTCCATTCGCTGTCTGAAAAAGAAAAACCATTGACAAGCTCAAGCTGCCTGCGAAGATTAACTATTAAAGCCTCCTCATCATGAACGGAGATATACTCATACCCCTGTGTCTTAAGAAGATTTATGAACTCTTTTT
>CALMRR010000167.1 GCA_937871925.1 uncultured Petrotoga sp. | reverse complement strand
ACAGATTACGCAAAAGAACTATCCGCATACTATGCAACTTGGTGATGTGACTAAAATTGATTGGAATGCGTTCCTTGATAATATAAAAGATTATCTAGCTAAAAACTGTACCCGATATTGCCGATTGTTTGATAAAACAAATTATATATATTTTGAATCAGAAGCAACCAAAACCGAAAAAAAACATTATAACGACGCAGGGTATGACCTGCGTTGCAAAGGAGAGATAACTATACAACCGGGAGAAGTTAAAATAATAGATACCGGAGCTTATGTAAACTTGAACCAAGGATTTTTCGGAAAAATTGAAGGCCGTTCTTCTTTGAACATGAAAGGCATAATCAGCGTTGGAGGTGTAATTGATGCTGATTATAGAGGAGAAATAAAAGTAGGTTTACTAAACACAACTAAAGAACCGTATACGTTAGAAGCCTTTTCAAAAATAGCCCAAATAATAATTATGCCCTGTGATGTAAATGCTAAAATTGTAATAGGTAGACCTGAAAACAATACTTTGCGTGGCAGTAATGGATTTGGAAGCACAGGAATTTAGAACAATAAAGGCGGTGGTTTATGACAAAAAATAACGATGCTATAAATGAAAAAGCATTTATAGAAAAAGTACAAAAAACAATAAAAGAGGTTTATGACATTGAAATAAAATACAAAGAAATCAAACTTATATTTGAGATTATGAATACTATCTGGATAAAAGAATTTTTAAATAATAAACAAGTATACTTGGGTTTTGGCTATTTAGAACCTATAATACCTAAAAAAGTAATATGGGAAAAATTTTTCCCGACACTTAATCAAATTATTACGTACGAAAGACAAATTGTAGGAAGATACAAATTTGTTCCAATAAAATGGGTAAAAAAACAAAAAATAATAGAACCTAAGTTTCAAGTTATAAAAAAAGAAAAACCGGCTGAATAAGCCGGTTATTTTTCTAAAAATTTTTCTTTTGCATCAGTAAACCATTTTTTAAAAGATTCTTCATGTCCTTTAGCTTGAAATTTCTCTATTGCTTTAAGCGTTTCTTCCATCTTATTGTTTATGTTTATATACTCTATATCCGTTCCAACATTGTAAGAAACGACTATCTCGTTTTTGCCGCTGAAAAATCTGAATCCATTATCCATAAGGAAAAACTTAAAATCAGTTATTAAATTTCTTTTTTTTTACTGTCATGGGCATCTATTATAGCTTGTCCAATCTCGACCAACTTTTTACCTACTTCATTTTCAACTTCATCAACCAGCTCTACGTTTCCTTTAAAAAGTTTTAAAAGCAATCCAGATAACATTTCAGCAAGTTTTTTACCATTAACTTTTGCCATAATCCAAACTGTTACCGGAACAGTAATAACACCTATCAGTGCTCCTATTAAAGTTTCCCATCCGTTCATAAATCATCACCTCGTATACGCCCCATAGAGCGTTTTTATTTTGTTCGTCCGATAAATTACACAGCCTTACTTTGCAAAATGCAACCTTGGCTGTTTTACAACTTTAGATGCAAGAAATTAGCTCTATAAAAATATTTCCAGTAAGTATAATTCCAAATATAATCTTTTTTATCCTGTGGAATGCTTTCATCAATTTTAGAATTATCTGCTGGAGACTTGAGCCACTTTAAAACGTTTCCTATGCCCCAGCTATAAGCAAGGACCGCAAGCGTTTCATCTTGTTTAAACTTCGACAGTAACATATTAAAATAAATGCTGCCTGCTTTAACTGCAATAACAGGATCAAATAAATCATCATAATACCATTTTTCTTTTGTGATCTTTTCAACATCCAAAAGAGCTGCTTTAGTCATCTGAGTAAGGCCTCTGGCACAATAACTTTGTGCTAGTTCATTGCCCGCACTTTCCGTCATAATTAATGCAAACAACCTTTCTGAATCTTTATATTCAGTTACTAATGCTACAATTTCAGATATAATCATCTCTGTATCCCCACTTTCTTTGAAATGCCTGTTCTTTTTCATAACGATCAAGAATATCTTCAAGAGCTTCGATCTTTTCTTCCAATGTGCTTACTTTTTCCTCGAAGGTATGAAGTTTATTTTCTATTTCTTGTTTTGTCACTATTCCCCTCCTTTCAGTAAGGTTAAAATTAACCCAATAATAGAAGCAGCATTAGTAACAAGAAGCCCAATAACCCATTTGCCGATACTTGAATAAAACCATTCAGCGGCTCGTTTGGTTATATAACCGTTTTTCATTTCTTTAGTAAATGCTTCAAGATTAGAATTAATAACTTGTACGGATTCTTTTATTTCGGCTAAATCTTCTCGAAGATTTACTATCTGGATTTTCTGCTCAGTGTCTCTAACCTTAAGCTCCGTTATGTCTTCTCGTATTTTTTCAGTATAGTCCATACGTCACCTGCCTAATACTGCATGATTAAGAAAGTAATATGTTTTAAAAAATCCTTTGTGGTAGAAATATTTATAATAGTTTTATCAAATAACACGGTTTCATCTTCCTTAATAACAAGCGCTTCACCAGGATTAAAAGCAATTTGACTCAAACTCTCTACTGTTATAAAAACCTGTTTTGTGCTGACCGTTTCTTTCATTTCACGTAAATTAGTAATCTCTGTAGTACCATAAAAAGCTGTAATCATATAGACCTCCTTAAATTTTCATCATATATTCGACAAAAATAAAGACTTTTACTCTAGCAAGATTGTCAGAAGTTATATTAATTTGATCTCCATTAACAACAGATATATTTTTAAAATCTCCACTGTTATTTGTTCGAATGGTGCCAATAACAGTAGAACCTTTTTTCACTGTTACTGTTGCTATAGCACTTGATTGAAAGATACCAAAATCCAAGCTATGTGCATGATTAGGTAAATCAACCCACCCCGTGCTTCCCGTTGTATTGATTGTATGCGTATGTGATAAGTTCGGCAAGTAATGATAATGTAACGGAATATCTGCTGTATGAGTATGCGGAGTATTTGAAAAAGTATGAGAATGTGAACCATCACTAGAAATTGATGTTGATGCGGTATGTGAATGTCTTACGCTTG
>CALMRR010000166.1 GCA_937871925.1 uncultured Petrotoga sp. | reverse complement strand
TATGCAAGGAAACTTTGGATTTACTTCTGAACTACTTGAACAGCTTAAAAAACACGGAAATAAATCTCCGGTGCTAATCACATCTTCTATACAGGCCGAAAAAGAGAATCCTTATGGTCTAAGTAAAAAAGCAGGCGAAGAGTTGCTTTTTAAATATGGTAGAGAAACAAATGCAACTGTTTATGTTTACAGGCTTGCTAATTTATTCGGTAAATGGAGCAGACCTAATTATAATACTGTAGTTGCAACTTTTTGCCACAATATAGCCAGAGATATTGAAATAAAAATAAACGATCCGGATTATGAACTTATTTTATGCTATATTGATGATGTTGTTGAAGAATTTATAAAGGCTCTTGAGGGAGTGCCTACAAGAAGTAAAGAATTTTGTGAAGTTCCGGTGACTCATAAAATTAAACTGGGCAGACTTGCCGATACAATAAGAAACTTTAAAGAATCACGTCTGAATCTATCTGTTCCCGAACTAAATGATCCGCTAATCAAAAAACTTTATAGTACTTATTTGAGTTTTCTTCCGACAGATAATTTTTCTTACAGTCTGAAAATGAATTGTGACAATAGGGGTTCTTTTACTGAGTTTTTACGTACGCAAGAGGAAGGTCAGGTTTCTGTAAATATTTCAAAACCAGGAATAACAAAGGGTAATCATTGGCATCATACAAAAACAGAAAAATTTCTTGTAGTAAAAGGAACCGGATTAATAAGGTTTAGAAAGATAGATTCTAATGAAATAATAGAATACAAAGTAAATGGAGAAAAACTAGAGGTTGTGGATATACCGCCGGGATACACGCATTCTATAAAAAATACCGGGAACGAAGATATGGTAACTGTTATGTGGGCAAACGAAGCGTTTAACCCGGATAAACCTGATACTTATTATTTGGAGGTTTAAAATAAATGAAAAAGCTTAAAGTACTTACAGTGGTAGGAACCAGGCCTGAAATAATAAGGCTTTCCCGTGTAATCAAAAAACTTGATGAATCACAAGCTATAACCCATACACTTGTTCATACTGGACAAAATTATGATTATGAACTGAATGAAATTTTTTTTAAGGATCTCAATCTGAAAAAACCTGATTATTTTTTAAATGCAGCCACAGGGACAGCTGTAGAGACAATTGGGAATATACTTGTAAAAATAGATCCAATTCTGAATGAAGTCAATCCGGATGCATTTTTGGTATTAGGCGATACAAACAGCTGTCTTGCAGCTATTGCAGCCAAAAGAAGACATATACCTGTTTTTCATATGGAGGCAGGAAATAGGTGTTTTGATCAGAGAGTTCCGGAAGAAACAAATCGCCGTATAGTTGATCATATATCTGATATAAATATGACTTACAGCGATATTGCACGTGAATACCTCATAAAAGAAAATTTTCCGGCTGATAGAGTAATCAAAACCGGAAGTCCGATGTATGAAGTGATTACTTCCAAGAAAGAGGATATAGAAAAGTCTGATGTACTTATAAAATTAAACCTTAATAAAGGTAAGTATTTTGTAATATCTGCACATCGTGAAGAAAACATAAATTCAGAAGAAAATTTTATGAACCTTATAGAGAGCCTTAATGAAATTGCAGATAAATATAAAATTCCTTTGATTTTCAGCACACATCCCAGAACAAGAAAGATGATCGAAGCAAAGGGAATAAAGTTTAATTCATTAATACAAACTTTAAAACCACTTGGATTTAATGATTATATTAAGCTACAGATTAATTCTAAGGCTGTGTTGAGCGATAGTGGAACTATAAGTGAAGAATCTTCAATATTGGGATTCAAAGCGCTTAATATTCGTCAAGCACATGAAAGACCTGAAGCAATGGAAGAAGCAGCAGTGATGATGGTAGGACTAAAAAAAGAAAGAATACTTCAAGGGCTTGAAGTATTGGAAAATCAGAAGAGTAAAACACTGAGACTTGTTTCTGACTACAGTATGCCGAATGTATCAGAAAAAGTTTTGAGAATAATTATTTCATATACTGATTATATCAATAGGGTAGTGTGGGGAAAGTAAATTTTTAAAAAGAGACAATTACCGTATAAGTAGAATCTACAAATATTATGATTGAAGTAAGAGAATCAGTACAGTACCGCTGGTTAAAAAATCAAAGAAATACTTAAGGATCATTTGGATAACAATGCAAACTTAAAAATGCGATTCTTCATAGCG
>CALMRR010000165.1 GCA_937871925.1 uncultured Petrotoga sp. | reverse complement strand
ATCAAAAGCTTCTCTAATCCTTTTTTAATATACTTATTCCTCATGGTAACTTCCCATATGAGACCCGACAGATAATTTTCTATCATCAGAAGGCTTATTCCTTTGTCAATGACTATATGAGTTTTTGAAAACCAGTTTTTATCCAAATTGTAAGCATCCTTAAAGCCATACCTTCCCCAAAGATTATCAAAGGTTCTGTAATGGTTCATTGCGTCAATTACCTCATCCGGAACAAATACTATGGAGCCTATAGCCCCTGCCGGAGGAATAGTTCCGTCAGTTTTACCCACAGTACTATTTTCACCGTTAGGCGCAGCCCCAAAGTCACCCCTGTATCCATCGGGAGAGTCGCAGGCAGTAAGCCCCCATGAGCATTCCCCAAAAGTTTTATACTTTCCTTTGAGGTCTATACAGTACTGTCTTGCGGCTTTAGTTGCATTAACAGAGTTTTCATACCAGTTAACTCCGTTTTTATCATAAAGTTTTCGGAAGTCTATCCATGCATGTGTAAACTGATATGTAAAGATAGAACCCGTCCATGTATATATAAGCTGATAATCCCGGTAACATCCTGTATTCCTTTTAAACTCATAATACATACTTGGGTCTATAGGAAAGCTGGGGGATGCTGCTCCCAAAATATACATCATGAGCTGCTCAGCGTAAAGATCCCACGCCCCGTGAAATCCATTTTCGTACCAGTACCCCATGTAAAACATATTTTTTTTCTTGTTTGTATACCATTGCCAGTTTACCCTCTGGTATATCTTTTCGAAGTACTCCTCAGCCTGACCTTTAAAGTACTCTGCGGCACAAAGCGCTCCCATGAGGAAGATGGCGGTATCTATGACAGAAACTTCGCTGTGCCAAGTTCTTCGGGCAGTCTGCATATCCAGAAAGTGTATGAAGAACCCTTCTTTCTGCTCAGCCTTGCTGTAGAAAGTCTTAAGAGTACCAACAACTCTTTTGTAGCCCTCTTCTCTGGTTATCCAACCTCTATTTACACCCACGACAATTGCAGAAAGCCCAAATCCCACACTGGCTATGCTTGCCGCATCATGAACCGTATTATCTTTTATAAGACCATAAGAGTTTTCCATAAGTGATGCTTCATTCCAGAAAAAATCAAAAGACAGTTTTGCTTCGGTTTGAACAATATCGTTTCTTCCCATACTTCCTCCCTATACGCTAATTTATTTCCAGCTTTTTTAAACCTTCTTTTATGCAGTCAATATCAGAAAAGAGACTCCAGATGAGCCCATTCTCATAGTTAGAAAACATTAAAAGCGTTATTCCCTTGTCTATTCCGATATAATCTTTTGCTATCCAATTCTGGCAAGGATTAAAAGCATTCTTCAATCCGTACCTGCCCCATAATCCGTCTATGGAGTAGTAATAGTCAAGCGCACGCAAGGACTCCTCAGGGGTGAAAACAATGCTGCCAAGAGCTGCGGATACAGCAATAGTTCCGTCAACTACATTGGCCTTGTTATCGTATCCGCTGGGCTGAGAACCGTAAAGCCCATTGTATCCGTTTAT
>CALMRR010000164.1 GCA_937871925.1 uncultured Petrotoga sp. | reverse complement strand
TATACCGGTGCTCCGGATATAAAAGCGCTTCTTCAGCAGGCATAAGAGTATACGGACTTCAATAATTCCGTTGACTTTTACGCCGATATAATTTATTTTATGCTTAAGCTGGGTATGCCAATTTATACATTTGTACAAAAGACAGATGAAAAAAATATTGAAAAGTTTATTCAGTATATTGTAAATAATTATGACGATACAAACGAGCTCATCTTGGGCTATCTCAGGAAAACTGAGATAAACCGCAGTTTTTACGGAATAAAGCTAAGAAAGCTTCTTTGCGAAACTCTTCTTCTTAATAAAAAAGACTTTACCGAGGAAGAGTTTGATATGGTCACATCGGAGTATTTTTCATCAGGAGTTGAGTATATAAAAAACTTATACTCACCTACTATAATAGATAATGAGTATCAGCTGGAGCTTAAAAACAATGAGGAAAAGTTTTTTCTCTTCCTTGCCAAGGCTTATAAGAATGAAGAGAGTAAGTTTAAAGAGTACTGTGATGAAGCTGTAAGACATTATCCCATAATGAAAAATGCTGTTGAGTTTCTTCTGGAAAAGAAATCACGGATAAAGAGCGTTCATGAGGTTTCTTCCGAGCAAAGGCAGCCTGAGGATGAGCTGCAGCTGCACAAGCTTATCAGCCGTGCCGATAACCTTGTGATGGACGGTCAGTACTATGATGCGCTGACTATGTATAAACAGATTCTTTCTTTAATTTCGTTGTATGAAAAGAAAGCTTCTTCTTTTAAAGAATCACCGTTATCTTCTGAAATAGAAAAAAAGATTTCCGATCTGAAATCAAGGTATTCGAACGAGATAATCTTTCAAAAAAACAGTCACGGAAGCAGCGAAAGGTAAAGACTTTTATGAGAATATTCGAGTATGATGCCGATTCTGACAGAATGAATATTTTTGATGAAAAGATCTTTTTTTCAACAGTTAAGTATCTGCAGGAAAAATTCAAGAGAGAGTATTCTGTAACGGCAGGCAGCATAGTGGCTGTGTATTTGCCTACGTCCGCCCTTACCAATGCTGTTGTCTTGGCTCTTTACAGAATTGGTGCTGTGGTCAGTAATCTGTTTTCATCTTATGGGGATCAGGCTCTTAAAAACAGATTGGAGCTGCTTAATCCGGATTATATTGTTTCATGGCGCAGTATAGGCTTTAAACTTAAGAATGTTCGGGAGATAAAAGTTGAAAGCCTTTTAAGTTCTGATATACCAATTGTTTCGGGAGAGGATGCCGTAATGACGTCTCCATCGGATACATCATATTCTTCGGACGTGGCATTTATACATTTCACTTCTGGGACCACGGGAATGCCCAAGATGGTTCCGCATTCGACA
>CALMRR010000163.1 GCA_937871925.1 uncultured Petrotoga sp. | reverse complement strand
GAGACTGGTACCAGGATACTGAATTTGATCTTTCAAAGGGAATAGCAGCAGGTCCTTTTGGAAACATCAACAGATACAGCGGTTCAAGCAAACTCGTAAAAGGTGATTGGGAAAGAGCTATATCGATATTCAGAGCTTCCTATACATTTGTTACACAGTCGAGAGATTACCTGCCCGATCCTATCGGAGCAGTACTTTGGTACGGAGCAGACTGCGCGCACAGCACGGCATTTGTTCCTTTCTACTGCGGAATGTCAGATCTTCCCAAGTCATATCAGATCGGAAATCAGAAGGAACTTGACAGAAATGCAGCATGGTGGGCATTTAACTACGTTTCCAACCTTGCAGACCTTAAGTTCAACTATATGATAAAAGATATACAGGCAAAACAGAGAGAAGTTAAGGAAAAGAGTTTATTATGCAGCCGATAATTGAACAGACAGCACTTGAGCTTTATAAGAAGGATCCTGCTCAGGCAGTGAAGTTCCTGACACAGTACTGTTCAGATAATGCCGATTCCGTATACAAACAGTGGTGGGATCTTGCCGATTATCTTATGGTTAAGTACCAGGATGGTTATGTTAACATTCCTAATGTAGCAACTTCAGTCGGTTATCCTGACTGGTGGCTCAAAGCAGTAGAGATAGCTCCGATACAGTATCAGAAACCTGCAAAGTAAGTTGTAATTAACTGTCTGCCTCGAAAGAGGCAGACACTTTAAGATTTTCAATAAATATATGGAGGTAAGTTAAAAATGAAAAAACTAGCTCTAACCATAGTGATTCTTTCCCTTGTTTTTGCATCTGTTTCCTTTGGAGCTCAAACACCGTTTTTAAAGTATCCTACAGTTATTACTTCAGCGGGTCAGAGTTCCGAAGCGGAGATCCTTACTTATGTATGTGATGAAATGGGTATTAAGTATGACTATTGTGATATTCTTTCCGAAAAAGAGTTTGCTGCAGGAGTAGGCCTTGGCGGAGCCAAGAGCGGCCCCGGAAAACATGTTACAGTAACCTCGACTCAGGCTAAGGGAACCAAGTATGAATCTTTGTGGCTTGTTCTTGGTGCAAGCTTGAAAGGTATGGGTGCATCAGGCCTTTCAGTTGATGATGAAGTATCAAGACTTAAAAAGCTTATAAACTATGCAAAAGATAAGAAAATCACCCTCATAGCCCTTGCAATCGGCGGAGAAATAAGAAGAGGATTGCCTGGAAGCCTAAACGAACAGATTATCGATGCGGTTGCACCTTTCTGTGACGTTATCATAACCACCAAGGATACCAATAAGGATGGAAAGTTTACTCAGTTAGCCAAGAGCAAAAATCTTAAGTTTATTGACATTGATTCTCAGGAATCATTGCTTGAACTTGTTCCTGAAATATTCATAACAGCCAAGTAAGTTAATATAAGTCTGGAGGGATTAATTTGTCAACTTCTTCTCTTTACATACAGACCATACTTGCCCTTGTAGTAATGGCAGGAGCTTATGTCGTCTCTAAACTTTTTAAGTTTTCGACAGAGATAAGTCTATTCTTTGCCGTAGTTGCAGGAGCCATATATGGCGGTGCAGGGTTTGATACGTTCAGACATCTTGCAGAGGGTTCTATTGCGTACTTTGATATAGGTTTAATCTTCCTTTTTGCAACTCTTTTTATGAATATCATAAAAGAGTCTGGAGGTACAGATTACATAGTAAGAGGAATTATAAAAGGATTTTACAATAAAAAGTATCTCATGCTCATTCTCCTTATGGTGGTAATGCTTGT
>CALMRR010000162.1 GCA_937871925.1 uncultured Petrotoga sp. | reverse complement strand
AAAAAGCCTTTGTAAGGTATGAAATCACAAAGTAATTGAAGATAATAACGTCGTAATCCTCATGGAGTATCATGTCCATTATGATGTCATCGAACGCTTTCCTTCTTTTTAGCTTGTACAGTGCACTCACACTACTGTTTTTATCATAAAAAACAGGGCAGTAAGTTATAGAGCCTTGGGTCTGTCTTTTTTCGTTTATATTATCGGTCCAGTACTGGTAAATTATTTTGTTTTCAGCTTTTTGAGCAAGACTGCTGACAGTTCTGAAGACTCTTTTGTCGGTTTTGGGATGTTCGTATCCGACAACAAAAATGTTCATATTTTGAATTTTCTCCTTTCAGAGTATTTC
This sequence comes from uncultured Petrotoga sp., assembly GCA_937871925.1. Classification (GTDB taxonomy): domain Bacteria; phylum Thermotogota; class Thermotogae; order Petrotogales; family Petrotogaceae; genus UBA5851. The sequence goes on along the minus strand of CALMRR010000162.1, from coordinate 5,683 downwards.
TATCGTTGTTTTGATAAGATCTCTGCTGTTTGTTCCGGCAAACAGCTCTATCGTACCTTTCTCAACTGTGGGTAAGTACTGTGAGTTTAAAACCGCAAAAATATCTGTTGAAAAGGTAAAAGAAAGTGTTTGGGTTTCTCCGGGGAGGATAGAGATTTTTTTAAACGCCACGAGCTGTTTTACCGGTCTTGAAAATTCGGATACAGGGTCGTGCATGTATATTTGGCATATTTCGTAAGCCTGGAGCTTTCCGGTATTTTTTATGTCAACCTTCAGAGTGACCGATTCTCCCTCATGTAATACTTTTTTATCTGTCCTGAGGTTTGAGTACTCGAAAGTGGTGTAACTCATCCCGAATCCGAAAGGATAGAGCTCGGAATCGGCAACGTCTATATAATGTCTGAAAGACGGTCTTCCGGTATTTTTATGATTATAGTACATAGGAATCTGTCCCGTTGATCTTGGAACTGTGACCGTAAGCTTTGCGCTTGGTACAGCCAGACCTGTCAGTATTTCATTGATTGCATTTCCTGATTCATCTCCAAGATGCCATGCTTGAAGCACAGCCGCCATATGTTCATCTTCCCATTCAAGAGCAATGGGACGTCCGCTCATTACAACAAGGATAATGTTCTTGTTAATGGTGTATATCTTTTTCAAAAGCTCTCTTTGTGGTTTGGGCAGTTCTATGGAGGATCTGTTGTTGTTCTCTCCGCTCATATTGTTGCTTTCACCCATTACCGCTATCACAAGGTCGCTTTGGGAAGCGATGCTTTCAGCTCTGACAGAAGAAGCAGGATCTTCAGAGTTTATTTCACAGCCCTTTTCAAGAAGTATATCATACTCGGGATTTTTTTGGAAGGCTTTAATGAACGATACTACGTTATCCGGATTACCTTTGCACGGCCAGCAGCCCAAAGGAGAACAGGTATCCTCTGCAAGAGGGCCTATAACGGCGATCTTTTTTTTATTACTTTTTAGGGGTAAAATTCCATTGTTCTTGAGAAGAACTATAGATTCTACAGCCGCTTGTCTGGCTGTCTGAACATACTCATCTTTGCGTATTTCTTTGAGATGAGCCGAAGGATCGGTTATAAATGAGTCAAAAAGTCCTAGCTTTTCTTTGAGCCTGAGAATTCTTAAAACAGCCTGATCAAGCTTTTCTTCTAGGTCACGATTTTGTGCAATTATCGATTCAAGATTTTCAAGGTAAACTCCGCTGTTCATATCAATATCCACGCCTGCTGAAAGTCCTTTCATGGCTGCATCTTTCCTGTCTGCGGCCACACCGTGGTTTATACATTCTTCTATGGACTCCCAATCACTCACTGTAACGCCTTCAAAATTCAGTTCTTGCCTTAAAAGACGAGTTATGAGAAATGAGTTTATGCTCATAGGAGTGCCGTTAAAATCATTAAAAGCAACCATAAGTGATCCTGCCCCTTCTTCCAGAGCAGCCCTAAACGGCGGCAGGTATACTTCTCTCATGGTTCTTTCGGACATATCGGTGGTATTGTAATCTCTTCCGCCTTCGGCAGCTCCGTAAGAGATGAAATGTTTTACACAGGCGGTTACCTTTGGGAGATTTGGGTTAGCGTTTTTCTGTATGCCACGTACCCGTGCTTTGGCTATCTCAGAGCCTAAGAAAGGGTCTTCCCCTGATCCTTCTGCTATTCTGCCCCATCTGGGGTCGCGTGCTATATCTACCATTGGCGCAAAGATCATGTTTATTCCTTCACTGGCAGCTTCATAAGAGGAGATCTCGCATGTTTTTTCTATGAGGTGTATGTTCCAGCTACAGCTCAGTGCAAGCGGAATAGGGAAGATGGTTTTGTATCCGTGTATAACGTCATCGCCTATTATGAGGGGAATAGGATTTTTGGACTGCATTATCTTTTGCTGGAGACGGTTGATTTTTTCTGCGCCGTGTATATTCAGGAAGGAACCGATTTCACCATTTTCAACGAGGGTTTCCTGCTCTTCTTTTAACTTTCCGAACTGGACAAGCTGTCCTATCTTTTCTTTAATGCTCATTGAAGCCATAAACTGTTCTGGTTTTTTCATACTACCTCCTGCATCTGTCCGTAGAACCACGTATTATAAGTTTTACATCAAGCATAAGGTTATTATTGGCTGTCCTTTTTTCTATAACGTTTATCAGCAGGTGAGCGGAATATGATCCGAGCTCATACATGGGTCTATGGACTGTGGTTAGTTCCGGGGAGATATACTTAAGCTCTTTTATATCGTCAAATCCTACCAGCGAGATATCTTTTGGAACGGAAAGCTTTTTTTCAGAAAAAGCTTTTAAGGCGCCTATTGCCATTTCGTCATTAGAAGAAAAAAAAGCGGTCGGAAGAACAGAAACGTTTTCGATAAATCGTTTGACTGATGTATATCCTGTATTTTCAGTGAAATCAGCGTTTATGACCAAGCTCTTGTCAAAGTCGATACTGTTTTCCTTTAAAGCTTTTTTATATCCTTTAAGTCTGAGAAGGTTGTCATAAGAGCTTTCCGGGCCGCTAATAAATGCAATTCGTCGGTGACCCAGATCTAAAAGATGTTTCATTGCCAGATATGCTCCTTTTTCGTTGTCTATGAGCACATTGGAGACATTTTCGGCATTGAACTTTCTGTCAAGAATGACAGTGGGCATTCCGTGTGAGGCAATATCTTTTATGTCCTCATCTTTTATATGTGAGGTCATTATTATGACCCCTTTTACGATATTTTGTTTCAAGAAGCTCACAGAGGTATTTCTTCCCATTCCGTTTTCGATAAATACAACAAGATCATAGCCTACAAGAGAGGCTGTATCCTGTATGCCTTTTATGAGATTGTCATAAAACGGGCCGAACATTTCATGGACAAGCACAGCAATAAGATTATTGCTGGTTCTTTTAAGGCCTTTTGCAAAGTTGTTCGGAACGTAGTTCAGTTCCTTTGCTGCCAAAATAACTTTCTCACGGGTTGTTTCACTGACTTTTTCACTTGCATTAAGAGCGTATGAAACGGTTGATATGGATACTCCTGCAAGTTTTGCTACATCTTTAATGGTTGCCAAAGCGCTCACTCCTTTTATTGAAATTATAGCATACTATTTCGAATAATTTCAAAAAGTCAGAGTATAGGTTTTTGAGTAGTTAAGTGCTGATTTTGTATAATAAATCCTTTAATAAGGAGTTATTTGGCTTTATTGTAGTTTTTTTGACCTAAAGGCATATTTTGAAATCTTCACTTTTTTGTTATATAATTCGTTTGAAGGGCATCGAAACGTTTCATCAAAATTTCGAACATGAGGTGATTTATATTTCAATAGTTGAGGTGAAAAATAAAAATATATGGATTGATGGGTCTCCAAAAATGCTTATCGGAGGAGAGTTTCATTACTTCCGTGCGAAAAAACATGAGTGGGAAGACAGAATAAAAAAGATAAAAATGGCCGGGTTTAATATGGTCAGCACATATATCCCTTGGATAGTACACGAGCGTAATGAGGGAGTTTTTGATTTCAGAAACGGTGAAAAAGATCTTTATTATTTTATGGAGCTCGTGAAAGCATACGGACTTTTCTGTCTTGTACGTCCCGGACCATACGTTATGTCTGAGCTTAAAAACGAGGGGCTGCCTCACTGGATATATGAGAAATATACACATATACTAGCTGATACCCGCGGTGGGGAAAAGCATCCATGCAGGGTTGTTTCGCTTATGCATCCCGATTTTAAGAAACTGGTTGAAAAGTGGTACTTTGAAGTATGCGGTATTTTGAAACAGTACCTTATAGATAATGGCGGACCGATAATAATGTTTCAGCTTGATAATGAGGTTGGAATGCTCAACTGGATAAGCAACTCTCCGGATATGAGCGGTACAGCTATAGATATGTTTTTATCTGATATAAAAAACAGCGATGCGGGTATAAGTTATGAAAGCCGGACTCTTAAGGAACTGCTGCTGTCACAGGACTGTCCGCTTTATCTGCAGAATATGTACATGGACTTTATGCGCAGATACTACAAAGAGTACTTTCTCTTTTTAAAAAATACAGCCTTAAAAAACGGGATAACCGTTCCTTTTGTCATAAATGTTCATGGCTTTACCAGTCATGACTATGCCAAAAGGGGCAAGGAGTATCCAATAGGTCTTTCACAGCTGAAAGCTGCTCTTGGAATTGATGGTGTTGTTACTGCCGGAGATTATTATGTGGGCAATATAATACCTGAAAACTATACCGATATCACTATTGTCAACGGTTTTACTCAGGCTCTTCAAAATAGGGAACAGCCTCTTTTTTCAGCGGAGTTCCAGTCAGGTTCGATCTTTGGATATCCAAAGCTTCAGCCGACTACTTATGACCTCAACACAAGGCTATGTGTGGCACAGGGAATGAACAGCTTTAACTACTATATGTTTGTTGGCGGAGAGCATTTTGAAGACGATATATGGCTTTTCAATCGTAAGCATGATTGGCAAGCTCCCATAGGTCCGGACGGTAAAGAACGGATTGCATATAGTTATATAAAAAGGACCGTTGAAAGTCTCAGAGGTGCTGAGAAGCTTATCCTTGGAACGCAGAACATCTACGATACGGTTTTTGGTTTTTATCCTGATTATTTCAGGACGGAGTATAGAACAGCCTTAACACAGGAGTTTTATGAAAAACTTAAGAGCACACGGGAAACTGCATTGTTTTATGGGCTCTTGAGGGGTTTAATACTTAATAATTATCAGATTGAATCGCAAAATATTCAGGATGGCGATATTTCAGGCAAAACTGCGGTTATTTTTTCCGCTCTGTATATGGACAGAAAAACTCAGGAAAAGATAGCCGAGTATATTTCTTGTGGCGGTACAGCCATAATCTATCCAACTCTGCCGCTTTATGATATGAACGGTGAAAAGTGTGAAGTGCTTAAAGAGCTTGTGGAGGTTAAAATCAAAAGAAATCAAGATGGAGGATTTGCAAAAATATTTGATATTGACTGTATTGCGTGCAGCTCTTCACAGATATATGAGCCTTCGAAGGACAGTATTATTCTTGGAAGCCTTGAAAGTACCTCTGAAACCGTGGCATTTGAAAAGAAAGTTGGGAAAGGCAGGGCAATTGTTCTGGGAGTAAACGTATCCATGAACTTTATTCATCATATAAGCTTTACGGATAAACTGGCGCTATATGCAGGAATTGAAAAGATTGTGCAGGCTCAGGAGCTGAGTGTAGCTGTTAAAAAAAGTAGTGAGGGTTATATTATTTTTGTGAACAACTTTGATGAGTATCCTAAACCACTTGATATGAGTTTAAACGGAAAGTCCGTTTTTGAAGGGGAGGATGTGGTTATCCCTGCCAGAAGCGGTCTTATACTGCCTTACAGACTAAGAATAAATGAGAAAAACGAAGTTATTTTTTCGTCCTGCGAGATTATGCAGTTAGATGAAGATAGAATAAAATTTCGGTGTGTAAGTCCTTATGAAGTCATAAAGCTGCTCAGAAAAGCAGAAAAGGTTGAATGCAAGGAATACGATATCGTAGAATTAAAAGACGGAGTTGTTTACAGATTCAAAAACTGTCAGGGAAGCAGTATTGAACTTAATATTTAAACTATAGAGAGGATGGTTGAAATGCAAAAGCTTTTTGAATCGAAGTACGGATACTTTGATAAAAACGGTGCAGAGTATGTTATAA
>CALMRR010000161.1 GCA_937871925.1 uncultured Petrotoga sp. | reverse complement strand
AGGGATACTTCTTATCTCTGTAGGCTGGTGGAATAAGATAATTTGGCTTGAAAAAAGCAGTATATACTTTGCTTTTGTATTTTTGTTCATTCCATTCGCACTGCTTATACTTATGGGATACTTCCGATACAGCTTGTTTTCTTATTCCCCTATCGCACGTGAGAAGGTCTTTGAAATAGTAGATGAAGGAATGGTGATCTTTTCTGCTGAAGGAGAGGTTATAGATATTAACCCGACAGCTATGAATATTCTTGTGAGCATAGGCTATATGTTCAACCTTTACCAGGGTGATCTTGAGAAGTACAAGAAAAAGGAGTTCAACAGAAATATCGCAGAGTACATAAAAGTTCACCATAAAGAGTGGTTCTTCAGCATAACTAACTGTGTCAAGGAGAAGCTAGAGATAAAGGAGAGTATCCTGGGATATGACAGATACTTTATGATAAGCATCTATCCTATTTTTGACTCTCTTAGAAATCCTCTGGGAAGCATATCGGTCATAAAAGACATAACTTTACAGAAAAAGAGTGCAATATCTTTGAAGATAAAATCAGAAACAGACGGTCTTACCGGAATACTCAACAAAGAATCATTCATAGAGTATGTGCAAAAGTATATGGATACCAGAAGTACCGACTCACGTTCGCTGTTTCTGGTGCTTGACATAGATTTCTTCAAAGAAGTAAACGATACTTACGGTCACCTTGCCGGGGACAGTATCCTTAAAGAGCTTTCCAATCTTATAAAATCTACCATAAGGGATAACGATATATTTGGCAGGATAGGAGGAGAAGAGTTTGGCATTTTTGCCAAAGATATCGGGGATATGAAAGTTTACAGGTACTGTGAGAGAATAAGAAAGAAAGTATCCCGTAATACCTTCAAATTTGAAGAAAAGGAAATAAAAATCACAATAAGTATAGGGTGTGCCGTTTGTCAGGAAGAAAAAAGGTATGATGATATCTTCAAGAAGGCCGATTCTGCACTTTACCTAGCTAAACACAAAGGTCGGGACAAGTGTCTTATCTTTAGTGAAAAAGACAAATAATCTGTGAAAAAAAGTTTCACAGATTTTTTTTTAAGAAAAATACTTCAAAAAATTTTGAGTGAAAAAATATCTGATTTTCATTAAAGAATTTTTTGCACAGATAAAAGTATTAATAAAAACACTACAGTAAAAACAAGAAGTTATTTTTGAAATAAATGCTTAAATTAAAGTACTTATAAAAAAATCTGATGATTAAATATTTCAAAATCTTTTCATAAAAATTATTGAAAAAAATTGCATGACTTTACATGACTTTATTTGTATACCAAACTAATTAAGTAAATATTTCCTATCATCTGTTAAAATTCAACTTCGTACGTGCTTTTTTTCTTTGAATATTTGTATAAACATGTATGAAAATACTTTCATGGAAAAGTGGTATTCGACAAAAGTGCAAAAAAAATTACATAAATAACGATTTGAACTACAGATAAAGGATACAGTAGATAAAAGAAGAATTATAGCTTTAATCATAATTATTTTTCTTTAAATAAATTTAATTGGCCATAAACAGTTTTTTTTTACCAAAAAAGATTGTGTTATAATCGTTCCAATTAATTAGTTTGGTTTAAATACTAAGCTCACCTCACTTACAGTCTAATAAAAAGTTTGGTTCATCATATTAAGTATAACGGGGGTGTCAAAGTGAAAAAGGTACTTGTTTTACTTGCTCTGGTAGTTCTTTTGGTAGTAAGTTCCTTTGCACAGGTTTCTGTTGATGAAGCGAAAGCTCTGATACTGAAGCAGGGAATTCTGAAAAGCGTCGATAAGAGCAATCTTACCTACGATGAGTATAAGGCAGCCGTTGCAAAAGCTTTTCCCGGGAAAGAAACTCTTGTTGGTTCGGGAAACAAAGCTGTAACCAGGAGTGACTATATAGTTACTTTGGTGAAGGTTCTCGGTCTTGCTTCACAGGCCGGCGGATATACGGAAGTAGTTGCGATGGCAAACGATGAATTTTCAGTTCCGAAAGATGCCATAGGTGCTGTTACTTTGGCATACAGGAGCGATAGACAGCTCCTCAACTACAGATATGGGCATATTATTGACCCAACCGCTCCCATAACCAAAGAAGAAGCAGCTGTTTCATTGTTTATGGCTCTCAATCCTCCTAAGAAAGGCGGAACGCTTACCACACCCGTAGGTGCAGACGCACCAGGCTTCAATACTCTCTTCACTTCTGCAGGGCTTACCTGGACAATCTGTAATATAATAGGCGACGGAAATATGGGAACCGATCAGGATGGTTTCTATATTCCAAGAATGATTAAAAGAATACCAACTATTGAAAACGGTCTTATAAAAGTTAACAGTGACGGTTCAATGAGCATAACCTATGAGCTCAGAAAAGGAATGAAATGGCACGACGGACAGCCTGTAACCGCCAGAGACGCAAAGTTCCAGTGGGAAGTAATGGTATCTGAAGCACCTGTTACATCAAACTTTTTTGAAAAGACCGTTGATAAAGTTGATATAATCGATGACTACACATTTACCATTCATTTGAAACAGGCTTCGGGTTCCGCATACTTTGGATCTTCCGTTTATGCGTACTATTTTGGGTGGTTTCAGCTTCCAGAACATGTTTTTAGAAAAGATTACGAAAGTGCCAAATCATCCGGAAAGTGGGACGATTTTGTACTTAAAGTTACAAGAAATCCTATAATGACAGGACCATACAAGTTCAAAGAGTACAAGGAAGGACAGTATGTAATACTGGAAGCATTTGACGAGTACTTCATGGGAAGACCGAATGTTGATACCATAGTCATGAAGATTATTCCTGATTCGGACGTTACATATGCTTCTGCAAAGAACGGTGAAGTTGATTTCGGAAGGTACTCTCTTTCACTTAATCAGTCTGTTCAGTTGGAAAAAGAGCATGGAGATCTTTTCAATGTTTTCTATGTCAAAAGTATAGCTCCTGACTGTATATGGCTAAATTTTAGAGACTCTTCAGATGTTTCCAAACCAAATAAGTTCTTTAGTGATATACGTGTAAGGCAGGCTTTGATGTATGCTATAAACAGAGATGCAATAAACAGTGTTGTATATAGTAACAAAGCAACTGTTGTTGATACATGGATAACCGATCTGCATCTTATGAGACAGGCTCTACAATCTTCGGCAATAAGTAAGTACAATTATGATGTAAAAAAAGCAAAGGATCTTCTGTCACAGGCAGGTTGGAAAGCCGGCAAAAACGGTATTCTTGAGAAAAATGAACAGCAGTTTTCATTTAAGATGATAGTAGGAGCAGGAAGCAGCGATTATCTTAAGATGGCCCAGATGATCCAGGGAATGCTGAAGCAAGTAGGAATATCTATGGAAATAGATACCAAACCTGCAGTTTCCATATGGGAACTCCAGCCTCAGGGTAAGTTTGATGCCAACCTTTCCGGATGGGGATACGGTATACCGGATGAAGCTCTTAACTACTGGACTTCTGATATGATTCCTTCCGAGGCCAACGGATTCGGCGGAACTAACTACAGTGGCTGGTCAAATAAAGAAAACGATGCAATAGTTTTAGAAGCGTTCAATGAACTTAACAGCAAGAAAAAACTAGAGCTTTACGAGAAACATTTTGCCATATGGTCGAAAGAACTTCCTTATCTACCTTTGGTTGCCGCTCCTACACCTATTTTTGCAAAAAAATATATTAAATCTTTTGATGCAGGATACGATAATGGGTTAGGTTGGATAATTCAGAACTGGTACATTTCAAAGTAAAGTATTTGGGCGGGGAAACCCGCCCTTATAATAAAAAGGGGTGCAGTCTAATGTTATTTGAAGAATTAATTGCTAAGGTTCCAGACTATAAAAGTTTTTATACTGTAGATGAATTAAATGAAAGATCTCTCGCACTAGCGAAGAAGTATCCGGACAAGGTAAAAATACAAATTGGTGGATATTCAAGAAAAAATGAACCCATATATATTCTCGAAATAGGTAAAGGAAGTAAAAACGCACTTCTTTTTGGATGTCCTCATCCCAATGAACCCATAGGAGCGATGATGCTCGACAGCTTGAGCGAGATGCTTGCAAAAGGTGAAGAAAGTCTTGATAAGTTAGATTATACATGGTATATAATAAAGGTTATCGATGTTGATGGAACAAAGCTGAATGAGGGGTGGTTCAAAGACAGTTCGTCTATAAAAAAGTATGCGCAGCATTTTTACAGGCCGCCAGGACATGAACAAGTTGAGTGGACCTTTCCAGTACACTATAAAACTCTTAACTTTGATGCACCTCTTCCCGAGACCAAGATACTTATGAAGCTTATGGAAGAAAAAAAGCCGGCGTTTATGTATTCACTGCATAATTCTGGTTTCGGAGGCGTTTATTACTATGTTTCCGGAGATCTGGGCAGCCAGCTTTTCGATGATTTCCAGGCTCTTCCGGGAAAGTTTGATCTTCCTCTTAATCTTGGGGAACCCGAAGCACCTTACTTAAAACAGCTTGCTCCGGCAATATTCCAGCTTTTTGGAATCTCCGAAGAGTATGAATATCTTGTTAAACATCTTCCCCAAGGAAGTGATCCCGCTAAGGTAATAAAGGCTGGTACAAGCTCTGATGACTATGCCTCACAAGTGGGCGATACCTACTCTTTGGTATGCGAAATGCCTTACTACTACGACCCTAGAGTAGACGATAAGACCGAACTTGCACAGACAAGACAGGAGTTTCTTAAAAAATCACTTGAAAGCACCAAACAAGCTTACGATCATGTGAAGAAGATACTGAACATGATAGAACCCGAGCTGAAGGATAAGTCTGTTGCCTTCTACAGTGCAGTATCCAACTATGTTGAAGTGACACAGGACCACATAAAAGCTACGGAAAACTGGATAGAAAACGATGAAACTCTCAGAAGACCTGCAACCGTTGCGGAAGAGTTTGACAATGTCTATGCCAGGAAGTTCTATGACTCACTTATGCAGGGTATGCTCCGAAGACTCATAAATGAAAATTTAAAGCTTGATCCTGAAAATCATATACTTCTTCAGGCAAAGCAGGAAGCGGATAAGAGATTTGAAGAGCTTAACCATTTCCTTGAAGAGAATCTAAAGTATAAGACCATTCCCATAAAGAGTCTTGTATGCGTGCAGATGATTGCAGGGCTTAACACTATGTACAGGCTCCAGGAAAAAGGAGAGAAGTAATGAAACAGTACTTCCTGAAAAGATTTTTGGAGCTCATACCTGTTTTTTTTCTGATTTCATTTATAATATTTATGCTCATAAACCTTATGCCAGGAGATCCTCTTCTTCAAATGAGGATGGACAATCCTAGGGCTGTAATGAACGATCCTCAGAGGATACAGGCTCTCAGAGAATACTATCACCTTGATGATCCTCTTATAGTAAGATACTTTATTTGGCTAAAAAGTGCTCTTACTGGAGATTTTGGATACTCGAGCATGTATAAGGTGCCGGTGTGGGACCTGATAGCCAATCGTCTGCCCAATACTCTTATACTTACAATAGGCGCATGGATACTTGGACTCATAATAGCCCTTCCTATAGGCATATACTCTGCAGTGAAGAAGTACTCTTTTTTTGACTACTCCACAACCGTAATGGCTTTCATAGGCATATCACTTCCAAGCTTTTGGTTTGCGCTTGTTTCAATAATACTTTTCAGCGTAACCTTAAAATGGCTTCCCGTTTCCGGAATGGAAACTTATGGAATAACAGGTTCGTGGAATATTTTTTGGGATAGGCTCAAGCATCTTATCCTGCCCGTATGTGTTCTTGGACTGGTGCAGGTCGCATCATGGGTAAGATATATAAGAACTTCGCTTCTTGAGGTGCTTGACCAGGATTATGTCAGAACTGCTTATGCAAAAGGTGTTCCGGATAAAAAGGTTATTTTTAAGCATGCTCTTAAGAATGCCATGATACCTATAGTTACCATTATCGCCCTTGATATACCTTATTTTTTCGGCGGAGCACTCATAATTGAAAGTATATTTTCATGGCCGGGCATGGGAAGGCTTATGTATCAGGCTGTAATAGGAAGCGATTATAACCTTGCCATAAGCTGTCTGATGTTTCTTACGGTTATAACGCTGATTTCGAACCTTGCCGCTGATCTTATATATGTTCTTATTGACCCTAGGATTCGAGTCGGCAAAAAGGCATGATGGTGATATGAATGGGATTATCTAAAATGTTCTATAAAAATAAAGTAAAAGAAATTGAAGAAAAAGCATCTCCGATAAACATTCTTACATACAGAAAGCTTGTTTGGATGAAGTTTAAAAGCCATAAGCTCGCACTTATAGGTTCGATTATACTTGTGGCTCTGATAATCTTCTGTTTTTTTGGTCCTCTCTTTACAACCAAAAGCTATGAAGATATGGATTTTAGTGCAATTTTTTCTCCGCCATCTATTTCAAGCGGACATCTTCTTGGGACTGACGAGTTGGGGCACGATGTGCTTATAAGGATAATGTACGGCGGAAGAATATCTCTTATAGTAGGATTTCTTTCAGCCCTGCTTACTACTGTTATAGGAACCATAGTGGGATTGCTTTCAGGTTTTTATGGAGGTATTGTGGATCGCTTTTTAATGAGGTTTGTCGATATAATGCTTTCGATACCAATGTTTCCTATACTTCTTATCCTTACCATGGTTTTCGGATCAGGTCTTATGAACATCGTAATGGTTCTGACGGTTTTCGGATGGATGAGTATTTCCAGGCTTGTCAGAGGTCTTACTCTTAGCCTTAAGGAGTCTGAATATGTAATATCTGCCAAAGCGGTGGGCGTAAAAAATATGGAGATTATTCTTAAGCATATTTTTCCAAATGTTCTTCCGATAGTTATTGTATCTGCAACACTGAATGTTTCGTACGCAATTCTTTCGGAATCGTCGCTCAGTTATCTTGGACTTGGGATACAGCCTCCGATGCCTTCTTGGGGCAATATGCTTCAGAAGTCCATGAACTATATTCTCGGGACGGTATCCGGGACAACCCCGTGGTGGCTTACTTTTTTCCCGGGACTTTTCATATTTCTTGCTGTATTAAATGTAAATTTCCTCGGCGACGGTTTACGTGATGCGCTTGATCCGAAATTTACAAGCAATAGTTGAGAGGGTTGCCAATATGAGCGAAAAAATACTTGAAGTAAAAAATCTTGAAATAAGTTTTAAAACACAGTTTGGTTTGGTAAAACCTGTGGATGATGTAAACTTCTATATAAATAAGGGTGAAAGTTTAGGTATTGTAGGTGAGTCGGGCTGCGGCAAAACAGTTACCGCATTTTCAATAATACGGCTTCTTCCCAAAAATGCTGTTCTGGGTCCGGGCACTAGCATTATGTTCAATGGGAACGATATATCTAAATATTCCAAAGAAGAGCTGCAAAAAGTGCGTGGTAAAAGCATTTCAATGATTTTCCAGGAACCTATGACATCTTTGAATCCTCTTTTTACCATAGGACAACAGCTTTCGGAAGTTTTTATGCTACATGAAGGTCTTAATGAGAAACAGGCCATGCAAAAAAGCTTGGAGATACTTGAGATGGTCAGGATTCCTGAAGCTAAAAACCGTATGGAAAGTTATCCGCATATGCTGTCAGGAGGAATGCGCCAAAGGGTTATGATAGCGATGGCACTCGCATGCAAGCCTTCTCTTTTGATTGCCGATGAACCTACCACTGCGTTGGATGTTACAATACAAGCCCAGATTCTAGAACTCATAAACGAATTGAAAACTCTTCAAAATACTGCGTCTATGATAATAACCCATGATCTTGGAGTAATTGCTGAGATGTGTGACAGAGTTATCGTTATGTATGCGGGGCAGATCGTTGAAACTGCTGATGTATACAGTATTTTTGATAATCCCAAGCATCCATACACGCAGGGGCTTCTTAACTCAATACCGGTTCTCGAAATAGCAAAAAAAGATCAGAAAAAGCTTCATGTAATAAAAGGATATGTTCCTCATCCATCGGCATTTCCGAAAGGATGCAGATTCAACCCCAGGTGTGAGTACGCAAGTGAAAAATGTATTTCGTACCAGCCACATAACTTTAAAATAAGTGATACACACACAGTAAAATGTTGGCTTTATGAAAACACAGAGCAAGGTGATGCAGATGTCTGAGAAAAAAGAGATACTCAATGTAAAAAATTTAAAAAAATGGTTTCAGATGAAAGGACAGATGTTTTCAAACAAAAAATCCTTTCTTAAGGCTGTCGATGATGTGTCTTTTTCTCTGAATGCCGGAGAAACTCTGGGTATAGTTGGAGAATCAGGATGTGGAAAAACCACGGTTGGAAGAACCTTAATGAGGATATATCAACCAACTTGCGGAGAGTTTTGGTACGATGAAAAGCTTGCCGGACAGCCAGTAGACATATTTAAACTTAAGGACAGACAGATGCAGAAGATAAGAAGCCATATTCAGATGGTCTTTCAGGATCCTTATGCTTCACTGAACCCCCGAATGACAGTTCAGGATATAATATCGGAAGGTCTTAGAGTCAATAAACTCACTTCCTCAAAAAAAGAAACCAACGAGAAGATAGCTGATATAATGGAAAAAGTCGGTTTAAGGCCAGAGTATATGAAACGTTACCCACATGAGTTTTCAGGCGGGCAAAGACAAAGAATAGGCATAGCCAGAGTTATGATCATGAAACCCAAAGTTGTAATCTGCGACGAACCTGTTTCTGCGTTGGATGTTTCGGTTCAGGCACAGATCATAAATCTTCTTGAAGATCTGAAGCATGAGTTTGATCTGACCTATCTGTTTATAGCTCACGATCTTTCGGTGGTAAAACATATTTCGGACAAAATAGCCGTTATGTATCTTGGAAAAATAGTCGAAAGTGCATATACAGATACTCTTTTTGAAAACTCGCTGCATCCATATACCCAAGGGCTTTTACATGCTATACCTATTCCTAATCCGCATACACGCAGAATAGGAAAAAGAATACTGATTACAGGGGATATTCCATCACCCGTAGATCCGCCGGAAGGATGCAGATTTGCAAAAAGATGTCCTAAGGCTTTTGACAGATGTTTTAAAGAAACCCCCATGCTGAAAGAAAAGGAAAAAAACCACAATGTAGCATGTTTTTTGTACTAAGTACTTTACTCCTACTCTTCCTCTAGTGCACCTGCAAATTGACAGGTGCAGTTTTTTATTTACATTGGGACCCATTTATGGCAAAATTCTGTGTAATAATAAAGTTTATTTTATCCGGAAAAATATGTTATCATATAGAGGATCAATCATTACAGTATTATATTGGAGGTAAGGGGAGATGAAATTGAAACTTGGGCAAAAGATTTTATTAATTCTGACTGTAACACAAATAGCAGCATTTTTAACGGTTTTACTTTATCTTGGAATCACATTTACAGATATTCTTAACAAGCAGACTGGAAATGCAACGTTGAATGCTCAGCAAATTTTATTAAAACCCATAATATGGGCTTTTGTTATAGCATTGTTGTGGATAGCCGCTTCGGTATTTTTCACTTATAGGTCAATAATAAAAGGGGTAAGTCTTCCTTTAAAATATCTATCATCTCAAGTAGTAGATTTTGGAAACGGAAACCTAAAAGTGAAGTT
>CALMRR010000160.1 GCA_937871925.1 uncultured Petrotoga sp. | reverse complement strand
AAGAGATTATACCAAAGGTTAATGTCTTTGTCAATTACTTTTGTATTACGGAATGCTGAACTTAAAAACAGGGAGAAGGAGAAATCTGTATATCAAGCACCAACACGTAATCTCCGGGTGATTGATTAAAAGGGATTGAGAAGTCAGCATAAAGTTCAAGTTCCGGAAATAGGTAATTGATTCCATCAGGATTTGAGAAATCGCTGTTCCAGTTCGTACTCCACCCGATTATCGGGAAAAGATTCCTTAAATAAAGAGTTTTTTTATTGGAGTCATAGGATTTTTGAATACTTCCAAGATGTTCTATCATTGTATAGTAAGGATTGCTGTTTATTCTGACTGGCGCATAGCTCCTGTCCCAGTTTCCGAATGGGTATAAGCTTGAATTTTTTGCATAGATACGTGTGACCAGTTCGCCTATATTATTTTTCCCATCAAGGCTGTATACTTCATCCACCTTTATCTCAACATCTACAAAAGAAAGGTGGAAAAGAGCTTTTACATACCTTGCTATGAGCCCCCAAGCATAACCCGGAGGCAGATCATCTTCAAAAAAGCTTTTTACCAAAAAGGTTAAAACAGGTTCGTCTTTAATGTAATTGGCGTTCATAAAGTACACATCATAAAAATCTGTTATTCCGGTAAGGGAGTTTAGTACAGGAAACATTCTATTTCCTATACTCAAAGAACCAAGTAATTTATCTTTTGTCTCTCCGGGTTTATCTATGAGAACGTAATCGTTAAGGCCTAGACCTCTGAGAGACGAATATTCCTGAAGATTTAAAAACCTTGCGTAGAGAAGATTATCTACAAAATAATTCCATTTCAGTTCTTTGGCAGGATCGGTTATTATCCCATTGTTGCTTCTTGCAGCGGAACTAAAAGGTATAAGTAATGTAATCAGTATTATTATAGCCGTTATATATCTTCTCATATGCTCACCTCCGGATTTTTAATTTTAGCTTATATTTTTTTTATAACATAATAAGTTTTTCTGTAACTTTTTTGTATAAAACAGTTTGCTTTTTAATTAAGCTTTAAATTTTTATTTTCATGCATAAGCTTCCAATTATATTTATACTTACATTTTTTTTCTCTTCATAAACGGAAAAGCCCTTCTTTTTATAAAAAGATATTGCATTGCTGTTATCTGAAGCGACATCCAGTAATACCTCGGTACAGTTCTTATCCCTTGCGTCTGAAAAAACTTTTTGCATGAGCATTGAACCTGCGCCTTTGCCTCTCACGGCTTTATCAGTATAGATATAATGCAGATACATCTGACGATCTGAGATGTCTGAGGTCAGTATCTCTTCAAGGGCTTTTGTCTTTTTCTCTAGTTCTTTGTCAATAATAAACTTTTTTTTGTCTTTACCTGAGTATGACAGAGAAAATCCAAGAAGTTTACTTTCATCATACAGAATATTTATGCAGTCATTTAAAAAAATATACTCGTTTTTTATAAGCATAAGCTTTATCGTGTGAGCCGCCTTTACATAATCATCTGAAAAGAGATATCTTGAAATATCAATGTCTGTAAAGTATATCATTTTAACAAGTTCATCTGTAAATTTATCTTTTTTGTGGGTGTACTTTGACAGTTCCATCTTTTCTCCTTTGAGGAATTTTTATGGTTCATCCCTATTATATATCATTTAGGCGTATTTTTTTGATTTTTAAGCTTTATCGTGTTAAAATATAGATGTTAAATAACTTTTTTAGACATGGAGGTGAAAATATGTTTGACAACTTTACCGAGCGCGCTGCAAAAGTGTTTATAGAAGCGCAGAATGAAGCAAGAGACATGGGACATCCATATGTCGGAACAGAGCATCTTCTTCTCGGACTTCTTAAAGTTGGCGGAAGATATCTGGATCTTGTTTTCAAGCAGTTCGACTTAAATTATAACAAAATTAAAAATGAAATAACCCGGGTCGTAGGAACTAACGCTTCACAGGGAATCATAGGTTCACCTCAGCCTACTCCGCGTTCCAAACGCATAATTGAACTGGCGTATGATGAATCTGAGCTTATGGGTTCTTCAAGAATAGATGCAGAACATATTCTTCTTGGTATATGCCGCGAAGCAGAAGGAATTGCCTCGCATATTCTTAAGCGTACAGGCGTTAATCTTACAGATATGAGGAAAAAACTGGCCGAAGCTATGATGAAAGAAGAAGTTGTACCCGAGAGTGCCAGTGAATCCAATATTGAAGATGAAGAAAGGAAAAAACAGAAGCAGAGTGTACTTAAGCAGCTCGAGGATTTTGGAACCGATCTGACAGCTAAGTGCAGGGATAAGCTTCTTGATCCTGTAATAGGAAGGCAGAATGAGATTACAAGAGTTATGGAGGTTTTAGCGAGAAGAAAGAAAAATAACCCAGTTCTTATAGGTGAGGCCGGAGTTGGCAAGAGCGCTATAGTTGAAGGCCTTGCCCAAAGAATAGTCGATGGCGATGTTCCGGAGGTTTTAAAAAACAAAACTATATTTTCGTTGGATATAACCTCTGTAGTTGCAGGAACTAAGTATCGCGGAGAGTTTGAAAAGCGTATGAAAAAGCTTATGCAGGTCCTTGAAAAAGCTGATGACATTATTCTGTTCGTTGATGAGCTTCATATGATTGTTGATGCTGGAGCAGCGGAAGGATCTTCGATGGATGCTGCCAACGTCCTTAAGCCGGCTCTGGCTAACGGCGATATTACTATGATAGGCTCTACGACATCAAGCGAGTATCGCAAGTTTATTGAAAAAGACCCTGCGCTGGAAAGACGTTTTCAAAAGATATATGTATCAGAGCCCACAACGGAAGAGTGTGTGAAGATTCTTCAGGGTATAGCTAAAAAGTATGAGGAGCACCATAAGGTATCTTACTCATTTTCTTCACTAGATTCGGCTGTAAATCTTTCTGTAAGATATATAACCGATAGGTTTTTACCTGATAAAGCCATAGATCTTATAGATGAGGCCGGAGCTAAAGCCAGGCTAAAAGCGCTTACCCTTCCAGAAAACCTTAAAACATTATTTAAGGATATAGAGGCTATGGAGGCTGAAAAGAACATCCTTGTGAGCAAAAATGATGTCGCTCAGGCAGAGAAGTTAACTGTTAAAATTGATAAAGCTAAGGAAGAGTATAAGCAGAAGTACCTTGAGTGGAGGAAAGACGCTGAAAATAAGGTAATAGATATATCTTCTGAGGATATAGCTAATGTTGTTTCAAGTTGGACAGGAGTCCCGCTTAAAAAGCTTGAATCCACAGAGATTGAAAAACTTCTTAATCTTGAAGCCGTACTACATGAAAGGGTTATCGGTCAAGATGAAGCAATAAAAACAGTTTCCAAAGCTATAAGGCGTGCCCGCTCAGGCATAAAGGATCCACGAAGACCCACAGGAGTATTTATGTTTCTTGGTCCTACGGGAGTAGGAAAAACTGAGTTGGCTAAAACTCTTGCAGAGTACTTATTTGGAGATGAAAAATCTCTTATAAGAATTGATATGAGTGAGTATATGGAGAAGTTCAATACTTCCAGACTTGTAGGCGCTCCTCCTGGTTATGTCGGTTATGATGAGGGCGGACAGCTCACCGAGTCCATAAGAAGACGTCCGTATTCGGTGGTTCTGCTGGATGAGATCGAAAAAGCACATCCCGATGTTTTTAACATCCTCCTTCAGATCATGGATGAAGGCAGACTAACCGATTCGCAGGGAAGAACTGTCGATTTCAGAAATTCAATACTTATAATGACTTCAAATCTCGGTTCGGAACAGATTAACAAATCAAAAAGAGTTATGGGTTTTGTTGAAGAAAATACATCAGAGCAGCAGTATAACGATATTAAGGCTCAGGTCATGTCGGCAATAAAGAATGTATTTAAGCCAGAGTTTATGAACAGGCTGGACGATGTGATTGTATTCCATCCGCTTACAAAGGAAAATATGAAAGATATAATAAACATACAGATAAAAGAGCTTACCAAAAGGCTTAAACAGAGAGATTTTGAGATAAAAATCAAGGATCAGGCATTAAGTTTCCTGCTTGAAAAAGGTTACGATCCGATATTCGGAGCTAGGCCATTAAAGCGGGCAATACAAAGGTTCTTGGAAGATCCTTTATCTGAAGAAATTCTTAAAGGACGGTTTCCTCCTGATTCCAAAATCTCAATTGAATTAAACAAAACTTCTGATGCGTTGATCTTTAAGAAAGTTGCAAAGAGGGTCAAGAAGGTGCCTAACGCTTGAAAAAAAAGGAAGGCAAAACGTACTTTATATGTGATGAATGCGGTTATGAATCACAGAAGTGGTTCGCCAAATGTCCAGAGTGTAATGTAATAGGATCCGCGGTAGAGTATACCGCGGATAGTCTTTATGAAAATGGAAAAACATTATCTGATTTTCATGAAGTCAGCATTGAAAATTTAAACAGTGTAGCTCAGAACGTGACGAGAATAGATGTAGGCATGAATGAACTGGAGAGCATTCTGAATGGAGGTCTTGTCAAAGGCGGAATCTATCTTGTGAGTGGAGAACCCGGAATAGGAAAGAGCACTCTTGTCACTCAGATTTTTAGGAATACAGTTTTCCCATCTATTTATATCTCAGGTGAAGAATCGAAGGATCAGGTTTTTTTAAGATTTAAAAGGCTTGGTATATCCGGTGAAAATATATCCATAATATTTGACACACATGTAGAAAGTATTTTGAAGGCCATTGAGTCAAAAAAACTTTCTCCCCAGCTTATAGTGGTGGACTCTATACAGACCATGAAAACAGATTCTTTTGATTCGATAGCAGGCAGTATGATACAGGTGCGTGAATGTGCAAGAATTCTTACCGAATTTGGGAAAAAGCATGGAATAACCGTGCTGCTTATTGGGCACGTTAATAAAGAGGGAAACATAGCCGGACCAAAAGTTCTGGAGC